>JALETB010000119.1 GCA_022781715.1 Clostridiales bacterium
CGCCGAAGAAGACGTTTTCGATACGACCGAGGAAGAGCGGATAACGAAAAATTACGGAAAAGCCGCGGGCAGGCTCGCAAGGCGTCTGAAAGAAATGGACGAGGACGACGAAGATTAACGATTGCCCCGATAATTCGAAAAAGAGTTGCAAGTTATTATGCGATATGGTATAATAAGATTCTCGGATTTTAATAACAAGTTACGAAAAAGCCGACGGATACGTATATTGTATCAGGGGGAAAGTCTCACGGAATGATAAGAGAAACTTTTACTAATAATTTTATAGAGGATATTTGCCGCGAATTCGGCATCGAAGGCGACTTTAAATACTTCGAAACGATTACCAACGGACATATAAACACTTCTTTCAAGGTCTATTTTTACAGAGACGGCGCAATGAAGGATTATTGTCTGCAGAGAATCAACACTTACGTCTTCAAAAACCCGCGGGAAGTGATGGAAAACATTTCAAACGTCACGGAATACATAAGGGATAAGGTAAAGGCGACGGGCGTAACGGCAAAAAGAGCGGTTCTTCATTTTCAATCGACTTCGAGCGGCAAGTATTATTACGTCGGGCCGAACGGCGGATTCTGGCGTTGTTCGCGCTTTATCGACGATTCCGAAACTTACAACGAAACCGACGACCTCGGCGTTATCGAAGAGGCGGGCAAAGCGTTCGGCGATTTCCAACTTAAACTTGCCGATTTTCCCGTGGAAAAATTACATATAACCATTCCGCATTTTCACAACACGATCATGCGTTACGAGGCGTTCGAGGAAGCCGTGAAAAACGACGCGGCGCGGCGCAGAGGCAGCATAGAGGCGGAGATAGAGCAGTACAGAGCGCTCAAAGAAACCGCTACGGAAATGTATAAAATGCAGCGGCGCGGAGAGTTGCCGTTGAAGGTTACCCATAACGATACGAAGTGCAACAACGTTCTTTTCGATAAGGAAACGGGCGAATACCTTTGCGTTATCGACCTCGACACGGTAATGCCCGGGCTTGTGGGCTTCGATTTCGGCGACGCAATCAGGTTCATCGCGAACTCCGCCGAAGAGGACGAAAAAGACCTCGGCAAAGTCGGGCTTGACCTTATTAAGTACGAAGCGTTTTCGAAGGGGTTCACGGGCAAGTTGAAAGACGCCATGACGACTGCGGAAAAAGATACGCTCGCGCTCGGCGCGCTAACAATGACCACGGAGTGCGGGTTGCGGTTTTTAACCGATTATTTAAACGGCGACGTTTACTTTAAAACCGCCTATCCGGAGCATAATCTCGACAGGGCGAGATGCCAACTCGCGCTTGCGAAGGATATGATTTTGAAATACGACAAAATGAAGGCGATTGTCGGAAAATATGCCGATTAAACGACTTATAGGCGGACTTTTTAATAAAACTAAAATTAAAACGCAGGGCTTGAATCCCTGCGTTTTCTTGTGTCAACGAAAACCACGCGATAGTCGCGTGGTTCAAAAAAGGTTAACTTTTGAAGAAAAGAGACTTGAAATAAGAGAAATATTTAGAAAACTGTGCGAATAGAAAGGAATAGAAATAATAGAGGGAGAGATATACCCTGATCATATACATATATTGGTAAGTATACCGCCGAAGTATGCCGGACAAGAATAAAACGAACCGTGGTCTGACGGCGGTGGAAGCATATGCGCTGATGCACGAAAAAGAAGTCGTCATCGTTGACGTGCGCACAAAAAGCAAATATAGTGATGACGAATGGAATTCCTAACGGGCGCATTAAAGGCGCAGAAGGAGATTGAGAAAAATGGATTTTTCGCGCGAAAAAGAGGGCATAATATATCTTGCGGGCGGTTTTTTTTGGGGCGCAGAACCGCTTATGTAATCCATGAACGGAGTTATTTGACAAATTTCCGCTTATGTGTTATAATACAAGAAGTTGTAAGTTTTTTTGCAAGGGCTTACAACTTCGCCGTGTTTCAACTTAAAGATTAAAAAACGACGAAACGATTGTTGTTTATCAATAAAAAACCGATAGATACAGAGACGGAGGTTCCCGCCCATGAGAATAATCGTTTAAGCGCAATCGAAATAAATTTTAGTTTTAATCTTGTCCGGCATGGCGCAAAAGATATAAAAATTGACGGAGGTATATATTATGTCAAATTGCAAACAAACAGAAAAACACACGACGACTTGCGAACCTAAGGCAACAAAGTACGCAGGTACTCAAACGGAAAAGAATCTCGAAGCTGCATTTGCCGGCGAAAGTCAGGCTCGGAATAAATATACGTATTTCGCATCCGTTGCAAAAAAGGAAGGGTATGAACAGATTTCCGCGCTGTTCCTTAAAACGGCGGAAAACGAAAAAGAGCATGCAAAACTTTGGTTTAAGGAACTAAACGGCATCGGAAACACCGCTGAAAATCTTTGCTCCGCGGCGGCGGGTGAAAACTACGAATGGACGGATATGTACGAGGGGTTTGCCCAAACAGCCGAAAAAGAGGGATTCAAGGACCTTGCTCAAAAATTTCGCCTTGTCGCAGCCATTGAAAAACATCACGAAGAAAGATATCGCGCGCTTCTTAAAAATATTGAAACGGCGCAGGTGTTTGAAAAGTGTTCCGTTAAGGTTTGGGAATGCCGCAATTGCGGTCATATAGTCGTAGGCGAGAAAGCTCCGGAGGTTTGCCCGACGTGCAATCATCCGCAAAGTTATTTCGAAGTACATGCGGAAAATTACTGAAAAGGGGCCGTAAATAAAGATAAAGGAACGCTTTGCCGGCGATGAGAGAGAAGTTTATCTCAGACGCCTTGCGGGCGTAAAAATCACCCCGCTCGACCTGATTTACATCAACTATTATTCGTACTTTCCGAACGGAAACGAAGAAGACAGAGCGCGGAAACGCGAGGAATTCGTTCTGGCGGCGAAGTTTGCCGGAATTGACAGAGCAAGAGAAAATTATTCGCTCGAAAGATACGTTGCGTTTACCGAAACGGAAGTGAAAATTCCGCATACAAGCGACAAGTACGTGATTTAACAACTGAACTTCTATATAAACGACCGGGATTTTGCCATATTTGCAAAATCCCGGTCGTTTCATCTGCCGGTATACTCGTGAACACGAAAAAGTGGCGGCAAAACGTTTCAAAACAGAATAAGCGGAGTTGTTATAGTGAATTGTTAAAACTAACTTATAGGATTGCAATTTCTGTCGCGGCAAAAAAAGCGTTGAGCAGAATAAGTACTGGTTGCAAAAGCAACCGATAAAATGTGTCCATGTAATATGTAAGTTATCCTTATAATATGCAAGCCGAATGTTTTTTCAGCGTTAAATTCAATGTTTAATCGTCAATCTTTATCATTCTGTACCCGATGCCGACGTGAGTTTGAATATATTGCGGCGAATCGGCGGACGGTTCGATTTTTTTGCGCAAAGTCGCCATAAATACGCGCAGGGAAGCGACGTTGC
>JALETB010000003.1 GCA_022781715.1 Clostridiales bacterium
AATAATCAACGTCCGGCCCGAAAAGGCTTACGAATGCTTCCAACGCTTCGAGTTTTCCTTTTTCGGGTTGTTTTTCGGGGTTGAACACTTCGACGTCCTCGAATCTGAAATATTCTTCTATCGAATCGTAACCCGCGCTCTGAAGCCACCAGGTGTAAACTATATAGAAGTATCCGCCCACCTGACCGGGATATACGAACGGAGCGATTTCGCCCTTCGTGTCGGCCTTGATTTTATCGCATAAAGCGACAAGTTCTTTAACGGTTTTCGGAACTTTCCAGCCGTATTTATCGAACATTCCCTTGTTGTAAGCGATACCTGTTATCGATTCCGTCCAGGGGTAAACGTATTGCTTATATTCACCGAGATATGGCTCCCAGGAATGATACTGCCATTTTTCGGGCATTTTTTCGTAAACGGTTTTTCTGTCCTCGCCGTCCGGTTTGCTGTTATAAACTTCCGCTAAGTCCTCGAGCCAGCCGCTTCTCGAATAATTGAGCGAATTCGAAGCGAGCAGGAAATAAACGTCGGAAAGGTTTATTCCGGTGTCGAGTTTGGTGGAAACGCTGTCCGTAAGCCCCGGGTCGCCGTCGAGAAGTATCCAGTATTCGGGATTTTCGTCGACGAAATGCGCCGAAAGAACCTGAAGCCAGAGCGAGCCGTAACCGGTGTTCGCATAAGAGATTTTGAGCCTCGTTTTGCCCTCTTTCGTGCCTTTGTAAACCTCGTTGCCCTTAGCCGAGATCGTCACTCCCTCGGGAATATCGTTCTCTTCGATGGTTTTTGTGGATTCGTCGCCCGATTTATCTATCTGACAACCCGTGAGGGCAAGACAGAATACCGATAAAACGGCGAGTAATAACGCTACGATTTTTTTCATCGTTCTTCCTCCGATTTTTTATTTTATCGGAACGACGAAGAATCCGTCGCCCGACTTCTGATGCAATGTAAGCCAGCCGTTTTCCACTTTGTACACTTTCTGCACGCCGTTCTCCCAGACCGCGGCTTTCGTGCAGTCTTTGAGTTTCATAACGACTTTGTTTTCGAGGTTCGCACTCGGTTCGGTGTAATTAACCACCAAAAAGCCGTCGTTGCCGTCTTTATCCTCGAAAACGCCTATAACGGTGTCCTGTTCGGCGGAAACCGATTCTATCCTCGGGGTTGCCGTTTCCGTGAACGCCGCGAGTGCAAAATCGTAATTTTCGCCGCCGTTCGCGTTTTCTGCGCCGATGACCGTTTTCGTGCCTTTCCAGGTGAAATTGAAATAAACGTCCTCGAGTTTTCTTATCTCGTTAAGTCCGTCTTTAACGAAGTAATAAGTGTCCGTTGGCTGATTGGTCTGCCTGTCGTAAGCGGCGTCGCCGAACGTTGTCGCGCCGTCGTTGGGAACGGGCGGCCAGAACGTGAACCAGCCGAAGCCTTCGAAACCGTAACAAAGCGCGGAATAAACCTGAAACGTAACGTCCGCCGCACCCGAAAGCGCGCGATGCATGCCGCCGTACTGAACGCTCTGCAAAACGGTGAACGTTCTTCTTCCGCCGGAATTAGCCTTAACCGTCGCCAGATTATAAAGGAAATCGTCGCGCAGGTAGTTGTTTTTTCCGCTCGTCTGAAGGGGGTAATGGTCGTAACAGACGTAATCTACGTCGACTTTTTCCACAAAAGTTTTTATATAGTCCTCGAACGTGCCGTAAGTCGACGACGAGAAAGCTATCGACGGGAAAAGATTGATATAGAAAATCTTACCTTCGGCGATGATGTTCCATCTGTCGAGCGCGGTTTTAAACTCGCCGAGTTTTGCCACGGAAGGTTCGTCCCACACGCTTATCCCCGCAAAGGCGGGCGAATCGAGCATTTCGGAATAATTCGAAAGAACCTGATCCACCACAACCGCGTCCGATATCTTGTCGTTCATAAGCAATGCCACGAGACTCTGATCGTAAACCATCATTTTAAGTCCGATTTTCTCGCACACTTTAAGCCCTCTGATATAGTCGGCGTAAGTCATGTTGATATATCCGCCGGTTGTCATGTTCATTCCGGCGTCTTTTGTCTGCTTATAATATTCTTCGAGTTGCTCGTCCGAAATGGGAATGTTATCTTCGACTATTCCGCCGTTTTTGTCGTAAATGCGGAGTTTTCCGGGTACGCCGCCGTAAGGATACATCAAAAACTCCTTGTCGGTAGAATAAACGAGTTTTTCCTCGTCGCCTAACAGAATGTTGTCCTTAACGCTTTCGTTTCCTTCCGACCCTGCCGTGTCGCTCCCCGAGGGCGTTCCGCCGCCGCAAGCCGCCAGAGAGAATAACATGAACGCGGCGGCAACCGCCGCAATGATTTTTTTGCCCGATTTCATTTCTTTCCTCCTTTATTTAATCGTTTCGAGAAGAACGGCTTTGCCCTCTTCTATTGTCAAAACGATATGATTTCCCTTTGATTTCGTCCTTTCCGCGCCGTCGACGATTTCGTATTCGACTTCTTTTCTGAACAGAAGTTCGATAACCCTCGTTTCGGTCACGGAAGGGTTGACTACGTAATACAACCTCTTTTTCTCGTTCTCGAAGCAGCCCGTCAACGCTCCGTCGGCGTAAACCTGTTTCAATTCGCCGAAAAGGCGGATATTGTCCTTTGCGGGGAACGGCGCAGCCGTGTCGCCGAATGCGATCGTTCCCGAGTAACGCGCCCCGAGAATCTCGCCCGCAACGCAAGCCAGCCTTTCGTTCGCCTTTTTCACGAAATAATAACTCTTCGTTTTAAGTCCCGTTTCGGTGACCATGGCGTGTTCGAACAATTCGTCGCGTGATTTCGGCGTCCAGTAGCAGAAATAATTCAGCCCGCTAACGCCGCAGGCGATCGAGGTGTTGTTGAGCCACTCTATCTCCGAATAAGTCATATTCCTGACGGAATCGCGCTGCCAGGAAGTGACCTGCGTGAAGTTCCACAGCGGCACTCCCGATTTTTCCGCGATTCTGCGCGAAAGGCAGAGTTGCTCGAAGTATCTCGGATGAACGACCCCCTTTTCATGCCTGAACGGATAAAAATCGTAAGAGAGAACGTCGGGAGAAACGCCGCTCTGAAATTCGCCGAGAAATTTTTCGTATCTTTCCGCGGTTATCTCCTCGTCCGTGAGCGAAAGTTCTCCGCCGTATATCTGCTCGTCCTTTGCGTAAAGCGGCATATGGTTAGTATAAATAATGAGGTCGCCCGTATGCGGACGTATCTTTTCCAGATTGCGGCTGAAAATCCCTATTCTGTCGTAACCGGGTTCGTCCCAGACGTTTATTCCGACGACGCATTTGCGTGTTTTATAAATTTCGATTCGCTTTAAAATCGCGGGTATGTTCGCATCCTCGCGCCCTATGCTCTCCTCCGGCACGACGGTGTAAATTCCGAATTTTTCGCACTCGTCGAAAAACGCGAGAAGATCGTCGAAATGCGTTTCGGGGTCGATCACGCCGAAAAGCAGGTTAATCCCCGATTCTTTTACGTTTTTAAAATGCTCGTCGGTTAAATAACTTTCGCCCGAATAACTCGCGTTCGGGGGCGCGACCCAGCCGCCTTTGACCATTTCTCCGCCGAGAACGTAATTCCCGTATTTGTTTTTTAAAAGTTTGTCAGCCATAATTGTTTTCTCCGTCCGACGAAAGCAGCCTTTCCTCGGTTTACTCTGATATTTTACACGCAAAGGTTTCCTTTTACAATATTATTTTTGAAATGAAAGATACAAAATTTGAAACAAAAAAGCCCTCGCGCAGGTAGATTTTCACGGGTTAAGACCGAAAATTTTTGCAGGGCTCGGTAAAACATATTAATATTTGAACTTAAAAATCCGTTTTTTGAAACAATGCGGCGATTAGGCTTGCAATAGAAAACCGATAATGATATAATACGATGGGTACCAAAGATGATCGACGATAAAAAATACACGTTCTTACAAAAAAACGTTTGCGTAAAATTCTATTCGCTCACGGACTATCATGTCCGCCCCGTCGTGTGCGCATGGGAACGGACTTCGCCGAGAAAATATCCCGTCGGACCGTGGAAACTCACAAATTACATCGTGCATTTCATTCTCGACGGCGAAGGCGTTTGTTACTATGAAAACAAGAAATACGTCGTGGAAAAAGGAGCGATTTTTGCCATCGCTCCCGGGAAAACCGTGAGTTATATGCAAAACCCGGACAATCCGTGGCGTTCGATCTGGATCGAGATCAACGGCGCGGACTGCGGAACGCTTTTCGAACAGTCGGGGCTGGGCAGCGACGTTTTCGTTAAAACCGTTTCCGATTACGATAAGTTCGCCGCTATGTTTTTAAACGCGATGAACGACGGAAACTTAAACGAAGACCCGCAGGGCTTCATCATGCTCTCCAATATCTACCGCATTTTTGCGGAAATCGCCGCGGAATTCGCTTCCTCCGGTTCGCAAAAGACGATAAAAACGCAACTCGTCGAAAAAATCGTAGATTATATCGACAAAAATTACGGCAACGACATCTCCGCCGGAACGATAGCGAAAACGTTTTTCGTTTCGCCGCAATATCTTTCGAGGATTTTCCGCCGCGAAATAAAAATGTCGCCGCAGGCTTATCTCACGTCCGTGCGGCTGAGCAAAGCCGCGGAAATGCTCGCCAACGGAAACTTCACCATTTCTTCCATTTCCGAGTCCACGGGTTTTGCAAGCCCTTATTATTTTTCGGAAGTGTTCAAAAAGAAATACCTCGTTTCGCCCGCGAAATACCGCGCCCGCGAACAAGCCGCCAAAAAAGACCGTTAATAAATTTCACCCGAACTTACGGGTATTATAAAAAAACGCAGCCTCACCGCTGCGTTTTTCGTTTAATTCTCTATTGTTTGCCGCTTTTCTGTTTTCTCCGGCGAATTTACATAAAATTTACAGTTCCTAAACCGTAACGTGGTAGTTAAGTTTTCCGCGAAAGGATATAATACGGGTGTAAATCGAAAGAAAAGGAGATTAGAAACAGAAATGAAAAAGGTATTAACATTGTTGTTTATCTGCATAATTGCAATATGCGGAACGTTGGGACTTACCGCATGCGGCGGTGAAAAGAACATTACGGTGGTTGCAAGAGATCAGGGCAGCGGCACGAGAGAAGCGTTCGACAAAGTCGTTACGGACGGAAACGGAAATTATCTTCAAATGAAGAAGGACGGCAAAACCGTTTATTACACCACCGACAAAGCGGATTTGATGAAAGAAACGGGAACCGTAATGAGCAAAGTGGCGAGCGACAAAAACGCGATCGGCTATATCTCGCTCGGCTCGGTAAACGACACTATTAAAGTCGTTAAAGTAAACGGCGTAATGCCCTCGGCGGCAACCGTTCTCGACGGAACTTACGCAATTCAAAGACCCTTCGTCATAATGACGAGTTCGACGACGACGCTCAACGATATAACTGCCGACTTCCTGCTTTACTTAAAGAGCGAAGCCTCCAAAACTCATGCCGACGCGGCTGGTTGCATATATCTTGAAAACCCGGCGCAGAGAGCGAACGCAGGCGAAACCCCCATTGCGGTTGAACCTTACGAAGTTAAATCGGCGTTGCCCGCAGGCGGCAAAATAACCGTCAACGGCTCCACCTCGATGGAAAAATTCATCAAGGCGGCGATGAGCGGCTACGCGGCTCTTTACGGCAAAACTGCGGACGACGTGTTCGAGGCTCTCGACCTTAAAGGTTCTTCGGTTGGCAGAACCGCGGTTAAAAACGATAAGAACGGAAACGTAATCGGTCTTTCGTCGGCAGCCGTAAAGGAAGAAGGAATCAACAGTTTCAACGTTGCGCTCGACGCGGTTGCGGTTATCGTGAACAACGACAACGCGGCTATAACCGACCTGACTCTCGCTCAACTTTACGATATCTACACCGGAAAAATCACGAAGTTCAGCGAAATAAAATAACGGAAAAATTATGAAAACTGCGAACTTTAAAGAAAAAGCAGGAAAAACGGTATTTACGATTGCGGCGATGATTTGCGTTATCGCCGTTATCGCCATACTCGGGTTTATGCTCGTAAAAAGCCTGCCGGCGTTCAGAAAAATAGGTTTCTTCAACTTTGTTTTCGGAGATAACTGGTCGCCGGACAGACTGGATAAATACGACGACGCGTCCCTTTCCGGCACTTACGGCGTTTTTAAGATGATTATCGGCACGCTCGCGGCGACGGTCGGCGCACTCGTTATCGGCGGAACGCTCGGATATTTCACGGCGGTGTTCATCGCTTTCTACTGTCCCAAAAGGCTGAAAAAAATATTCTCATCCACGGTGAATCTGCTCGCGGGTATTCCTTCCGTCGTTTACGGCTTTTTCGGAATAATGTTTCTGCTTCCGCTGCTTGCGAACTTCGCGCCCAACAACGGCAGCGGACTTCTGGCAACGTCGCTCATTCTCGGCATAATGATTATGCCCACGGTGGTTTCGCTTTCCAAAACGAGCCTCGAAGCCGTGCCGCGCGCTTATTACGAAGGCGCGCTCGCGCTCGGTTCAACGCATTCTCAGGCGGTTTTCGGAACGGTTACCAAGGCGGCTAAATCCGGCGTTACGGCGTCGCTCGTCTTAGGCATAGGCAGAGCGCTCGGCGAAACGATGGCGGTGGTTATGGTTGCGGGCAACTCGGTCGCTTACCCGGATTCGCTTTTCAACAGTTTCAGGGTTTTAACGGCGAACATAGTTATGGAAATGGGTTATGCGGGCGAGGTTCAGCAGGGCGCGCTCGTCGCAACGGGCGTGATTCTGCTCGTTTTCGTGCTGATAGTCAACCTGATTTTCGGCGCGATATCCAAAAAAACAATTAAATCCGCCGTGAACAAAACCGGTCTTTTCTCGCGGATTTTCAAAAAAGACGACGAAAAAAGCGGCGTTAAAAACAGCGTTACAAGCGGCGTTGCGAGCAAGATTACAAGCGGCGTTGCGACCGACAAAAAAAACAACGCGACAAGCGGAGTAACGAAACGCAATATCGTTTTTGAAAAAATCGCCGATTTCATCTCCTCTCTGAAATATAAAATGAAAACGGCGTCCGTCGGCGCGGGAGTTTCGGTCGGCGCGGGAATCTTTGCGGGAATAACGCTCCTTCTGATTATAGGCTTCGTGCTTGTTAAAGGCGCGCCCACGCTCTTTACAAACCCGCATCTGCTGTTCGGCAAATACGAGTTCAACAGCGAAAAAATCACGATTCTGCCGTCGATAGCCACAACGCTTATGACGGTCGCGCTGAGCCTTCTCGTAGCGGTGCCGATAGGCATCTGCACGGCGATTTTCCTTAACGAATACGCCAAAAAAAGTAACGTCTTCATAAAGATAATCCGCGGGGCGATAGACATTTTAAACGGCGTGCCGTCGATCGTCTACGGACTTTTCGGAATGATTACGTTCGTCGCGCTGATAAAGGGCAGAAGCACCATCATGGCAGGCTCGCTCACGGTGGGCATAATGCTTCTCCCCACGATCGTCCGTTCCACGGAAGAGAGCCTTAAATCGGTTCAGGACAGCCTGCGCGAAGGAAGTTTCGCGCTCGGCGCGGGCAAAATGCGCACCATATTCAAAATAGTTCTCCCCTCCGCTCTGCCCGGGATTTTATCGGCGATTATCCTGTCCATGGGGCGCGTGATATCGGAATCCGCTCCGTTCATTTACACGATGGGCTCGGTTATTTCGGCGATGCCGACGAGTTATTTTGACAGCAACGCAACTCTCGCCGTCGCGCTGTACAGGCTTTCGGGCGAGGGCTGGTATGTTAACGAGGCTTACGCGACTGCGGTCGTTCTTATCGTTCTCGTGCTTGCGCTTAACTTTCTGGCAGAACTCATCGCGGGCAAACTCAACAAGAAATTACAAGGTGAGAAATAATGAAAAAAACAAGTGAAACAAACGAATACGGACAGAATATATCGGTTAAAAACGCCAATCTTTGGTACGGGGATTTTCAGGCGATAAAAAACATAAGCGTCGGGATACCCGAAAGGCAGGTTACGGCTTTTATAGGTCCTTCCGGATGCGGAAAATCCACGTTTTTAAAATGCTTCAACCGCATGAACGACCTGATTGACGGTTGCAGAATTACGGGCGAATTTCTGATAGGAAACACCGATATTTACGAAAAAATCGACGTGAACGAACTGAGAAAAAACGTGGGAATGGTTTTCCAGAAGCCCAACCCCTTCCCGATGAGCGTTTACGACAACATCGCTTACGGACCAAGGACGTTCGGCATAACGAAACGCGCGGCCTTAGACGAAATTGTGGAAAAATCGCTCCGTCAGGCGGCGATGTGGGACGAACTCAAAGACAGACTGACTAAGTCCGCGCTTGGCTTGTCGGGCGGTCAGCAGCAGCGGCTTTGCATTGCCCGCTCGCTCGCGGCTACGCCGAAAATTCTGCTTATGGACGAACCGACTTCCGCTCTCGACCCCATCTCGACGGGAAAAATAGAAGAACTCATCGACGATCTGAAAGAAAAAGTCACGATAGTCATCGTTACGCACAACATGCAACAAGCGACGAGAATCGCCGACAAAACGGCGTTTTTCCTGCTCGGCGAACTCGTGGAATTCGGCGACACCGAGGATATTTTCACTTCCCCGAAGGACGAACGCACGGAAAGATATATAACCGGGAGATTCGGTTAGCCACAGGCGATTGACTTTTTTATAAATTTCAAAGTATAATTAAGGAGGACAAGGAAATGTCTGTAAGAAAAATATTTGAAGAAGAACTGTCCGAACTCAAAACCGAACTGGTGGAAATGTGCCGGCTTACGGAACAAATGATAAACAACGCCATAACCGCGCTTGTCAACCGCGACAGAGAACTCGGCAAAAGCGTGGGGCTGGCGGATAAACGCGTGGACGAATACGAAATGGACATAGAAAAACGCTGCATGAGAATTTTGTTGCGACAGCAGCCCGTGGCGAAAGATTTCCGCGAAGTTTCCACCGCGCTTAAAATGATAACGGATATCGAACGTTTCGGCGATCAGGCGAGCGACATAGGCGACCTCGTTTACACCATGCCGGGCGAAAGATATATCAAAAAACTCGAACATATCACCGCCATGGGCAATCTCGCCGAAAAAATGGTGAGAGAGAGCGTGGATTCGTTCATAAGCAACAACGAGGCTTTGGCAAACGAAGTGATCGCGCTCGACGACAAGATGGACGATCTGTTTTTAACGGTGAAAAAAGAACTCATCGAACTTATCAAAAAGGACGGCGCGAACGGCGATCAGGCGATTGAACTGATGATGGTTGCCAAATATCTGGAAAGAATAGGCGACCACGCCGTGAACGTTGCCGAATGGACCAAATACAACGAAACGGGGGTACACGAAAAATTCTGATGAAAGACATGATTTACGTCGTTGAGGACGACGAGGGAATGCAGGAAGTTTACGAAGGCGCGTTCGAGGAGAACTATCAGACGCGTATTTTCTCGAGCGGCGCGGATTTCTTCGAAGCGTTCAACGCCCAAAAACCCGACCTTATAATTCTCGACATAATGTTGCCCGAAATGGACGGGTTCACCATTCTCACCAAAATAAGAGAAAAAGACAAAAAAGTGCCGGTTATCTGCGTGAGCGCGAAGTCGGACGAAATAAGTTTCGTAAAAGGGCTTAACAAGGGCGCGGACGATTATATGGCAAAGCCGTTTTCCGTTCTCGAACTTCTGGCGAGGGTTAAAACGAACCTGCGCCGCTCCAAACTCTACGTGACGAGCGCGGACGGATTCGTCGTTGATAACAACGTTTATAAGATTTTTTATAATGACAAGGACCTCGGGCTTACGCTCAAAGAATTCGCTCTTTTAAAACTTCTCATCTCCAACGCGGGCGTGACCGTGCCGAGAGAGGAATTGTTCGCCGAAGTGTGGGGCGACGACTATATGGGCGAAACGCGCACGCTGGACATGCACGTGGCGGCAATCCGCGACAAAATAAAACAAGCGGGAGGAAAGGACTGTATCGTCACCGTAAGAGGCGTTGGATACCGTTTTGAAAACAAATGAAAAGAAAAACTTTTTTGCAGATATTTCTTCTTACGCTCGTCTGCATATCCATTCTGTTCGTTTACGGAATAATCGCCGTAAAATCAAACTCCAAAACGATAATTAAAGAACGCCTCAAAGAGGAAACCAAACTCGCCTGCTCGCTCATCAAATCGACGGACGATTTCGACTGTTTCTCCGATTATTATAACGACAACGCTCTGCGTATCACCGTTATCGACCTCGAGGGAAACGTTTTGTTTGAAAGCGACACCAAAGCCCCGCTTGAAAACCATATCGACCGCGAAGAGATAAGAAACGCGATAAAAAACACTCCCCAAGCCGTGGAAAGATACTCCGACACGTTCGGCTGCGAAATGACTTATTACGCCCTTAAAACCGAACTCGACGACGGAACGAAAGTAATTCTGCGTATGGCTCTGAAAAGCAGTCATATCAACGGTTATTTCATAATCACTCTGCCCATTCTCTTCATGGTGCTTTGCATTTCGCTCGGGTTTTCGATTGTATTTTCGGACGTTATTTCCAAAAAAGTCACGAGCAAAATCACGGACGTGGGCAAGAGCCTGCGGAGCCTGAACGACGGGAATTACGCGCCGATAAAAACGAGTTCGGACGAACCGGAGTTATACTCCGTGTTAAACGAGATAAACGAACTCAATTCGAGCATTCATAAGCACATTCGCAGAGAAACGGAAGAACGCAACAAACTCGACACCGTTCTCGAAAACGTTTACCAGGGAATACTTGCAATCGGCAGGAACAAAAAGATAATTTTCGCCAACAAGAGCGTTATGAAATTGTTCGGTTGCGCCGAAGAGCCGTCGGGAAACGACGTCGTTTTCCTGATCGACGACCTCGCGCTCTGCAACCTTATTTCCGAACACCTCGGCGAAGATTTCGGCGGAGAATACTTATATAAAGGCAAGGAACTTTCCGTGGTTATCAAAAACGCCGACGGCGCGGAAGCGGGCAACGAATGTTCGATAGTCATTTTCACCGACGTGACCAAGGAAAAAGAGATGGCAAAGCAAAAGAACGACTTTTTTGCTAACGCCTCTCACGAACTGAAAACGCCCGTCGCGGTGATGCAGGGGCTTTCCGAACTTCTTCTCGCGAAAAACTTAGACGAAAGTTCCGAAAAACAGGTGGAAAGAATCCATAAGGAGAGCCTGCGGCTTTCCTCTCTCATCACCGATATGCTCGAACTCAGCCGGCTCGAAAACGGCGGACAATCGGAAATGATTCTGTCCAAAGTGAACCTGAAGGAAACGGCGGAAGAAGCGCTCGGCGAACTGTCCGCTAAAATGGCGGAAAAAGGCGTAACCGCAACCGTCACCGGCAACGGAACGATCGACGGCGACGCGAAGAAAATTTACGAACTCGTTGAAAATCTGTGCGGCAACGCGGTCAATTATAACAAGGAAAACGGCAAAATTGCCGTCGATATAACCGAAAGCGGCGATAACGTCATCCTCAAAGTATCGGACACGGGCATAGGCATAGAAAAGGAAAACATACCCCGGCTTTGCGAGAGATTTTACCGCGTGGATAAATCTCGCTCCAAAAAAACGGGCGGAACGGGGTTAGGACTTGCAATCGTGAAACATATCTGCGCATTGCACAACGCCACGCTTTCCATCGACAGCGACATAGGCTTAGGCACCTCCGTTACCGTAACTTTCATCAAATCAAATCGTTAAACGGTTGTCGCGACTTTCGGTAAAGCGGATCGCTAAGAACATTGTTTGGCAACCATTACCCACAAAACGCAAAAAGGAAGAACAGGCTCGTTCTTCCTTTTTATTATGGTTTACATTGCCTATAAAAGCGAAAATCATTCGATAATCGACTTATAGCGCGGTTTTTGAGTTTTGTTTTATAATTTATTACTGCTGTCCGGCATAGGCTCCGGAAACTTTTTCCGGGACGTATTTCCCGCTCTTTTTATGCGATTTCACGCATTCCGTGAGCAGAAACTCTATCTGACCGTTCACAGATCTGAAGTCGCTTTCCGCCCATCTTGAGAGTTCGTCGAACAACTCCGCGCTTATTCTGAGCGGAATCTGTTTTTTCTTGCCGTCGCTCATCTCAATAAAGACTTCCGGAATTTACTACGGGCTGAGCGTCGCGATTGCCGCAAAGAACGACCAGAAGGTTGGAAACCATTGCCGCTTTTCTTTCTTCGTCAAGGTCTATCGTTCCGTGTTCTTTAAGCCTTTCGAGAGCCATTTCGACCATACCGACAGCGCCGTCCACAATCATCTTTCTCGCGTCGATAACCGCCGATGCCTGCTGACGCTGAAGCATAACCGCCGCAATCTCGGGCGCGTAAGCAAGGTAAGTTATGCGGGCTTCGATGATTTCAAGCCCCGCGATTTCCACCCTCGCCTGTATTTCCTTCTTGATTCTTTCCGCAACGACTTCACTCGAACCTCTCAGGCTCCCTTCGTCCGCTAAGCCGTCACCCGTGGTGTCCACGTTTGGCGCAACGTCGTAGGGGTAAATTCTGACGATGTTTCTGAGCGCGCTGTCGCACTGCAAGGAAAGATACTCCTTATAGTTATCCACGCAGAACGCCGCTTTCGCCGTGTCAACAACTTTCCAGGTGACGGCTATGCCGATTTCCACGGGGTTGCCGAGGCAGTCGTTTATCTTCTGACGGTTGTTGTTGAGCGTCATTATTTTGAGCGATATTTTTTTGTTCGGGACAGCCGCAACGTTCACCGTCACGCCGTCGCTGTTCACGCTTTTTGCCGGCGAGAAAGTTTTAACGTCGCCGCTCTGATTGAGTTTCGTATCCGAAGCGGGATTGACCGCCGAACAGAACGGATTGATTGCGTAAAACCCTTCGCCTTTGAGCGTGCCTATGTACTTGCCGAAAAGCGTTAAAACCAACGCCTCCTGCGGTTTCAGGACTCTAAGCCCTGCAAGCATAAAGATAGCCGCAATCACGAGAACAAACGCCGCTGCGATAAGCGCGCCGCCCGACGCCTCGCCGTTTTCGAGATTGATTCCGCCGTAAACAAAGCAGGCAACGCCGATGATTACGAACGCAACTCCCAGCAAAAGGTTACGCATTCCGTGCTTTTTGCCATCCAGAATTTTTTCTTTCATTTTTTCTCTCCTTGAAATTGTTTTGATATCGTTATGATATCACACAACCCCGCTGTTGTCAAGCGGAAAAGCGAAAATTATTTAAAGAAATTAAACGCCATTATCACAACGCCCAAAACGACGAGAACGATACCCGTTGCGCGGTTAAGAGTTTTCGGTTGCGCTTTGTTGGCGAAAACCGCGGCGATTCTCGCCCACAAAAACGTGAACGCCACGCACAGGCATAAAATAAGAATATCCGGCAAACCGCCGATTGCGAAGTGCGAAACCGCACCGGTGAGGGCGGTGAACGTCATTATAAACACGCTCGTTCCCACGGCTGTTTTCAGTTCGTACCCCATAACGCTCGTCAAAATGAGAAGCATCATCATTCCGCCGCCCGCGCCGATAAATCCGCAGATAAAACCTATAACGACGCCGCAGATAATCGATTGAATAACCCGCTTTTTTGCGGAAACCTGCTCCATGTTTTCCCTTGTGGTCATAACGGGGCGAACGATGAACTTAACGCCGAGCAAAAACGTCATAAAAACGGAAAAACCGCCCATCGTGGACGTGGGAACGAGGCTTGCGACGTAACTCCCGACCATCGTAAACGCAAGTACGCTGACCATCATTATAATGCCGTTTTTAATGTCCAGATTTTTGTTTTTATGATAAGTGTAAGCCGAAACCGCGCTCGCAAGCACGTCGGACGCAAGGGCGATTCCCACCGCCATATATGGGTCCACGCCCAGAAACGTTATCAGTATGGGGCTGATGACCGCCGCCGCACTCATTCCCGCAAATCCCGTGCCGAGCCCTGCGCCCATTCCGGCGAAAAACGTTACCAGAACTGTCAGAAAAATTTTCATTTCTTATCTTCCTCTTCCAAAATCGCGTTTAAATTTCCTTTTATCACGCCGAGAGCCGACAAAAACGCTTTCAATTCGCCGTCGCCGAGGTTCGCGAGCATTTTGTCGAGAAATTCGCTCTGAATTTCTCTCCCCCGAGATATAACCGCCATCGCCTTTTCGGTGCAAATCAATTCGGTTTTTCGTCTGTCGCCTTCCACGGTTTTCCGCTCGAGATAGCCCTCCCGAACCAATTTATCCACGTTTACGGAAACGAGATTCGCTTTGATGTGGCGTATTTCCACGATTTCGCCCGCGGTTTTATATTTCGGATTATTACCCAGAAACATCAGAATATCGAACGCCGTCTGCGGCAAATCGAGTTCTTTGCAGATCGGTTTGCAAACGACGTTATATGCCAGCGAAATGGTTCTGGCAATCTCAATGTTGAAATGCATTTTGTAACGCTCCATTTTTGAATTGTTCATTTTTGAAGTATTTTAGCATGCGACGGCGGCATTGTCAAACGATTTTTTGCGTTTTAA
>JALETB010000008.1 GCA_022781715.1 Clostridiales bacterium
TATAATAAAATCAACAAAACTAAAAACATTATATTGTAAAAATTTAAATATTTATTATTTTGATGAAAAAGAATTGCTTCGTTTGTTAAAATTAGGAAAACTTCAATGTAAAATATGTACAGATGAAACCTTTTCAAACAAAAGCACGGCTTTGAGCGAGCAGCAGGCTGCGCAATCTCTTTTGAATAAGTGCGGATATAACGTGCAGTCAGGATCATCGCAAGAATTAAGCGCAGATGAAAGACGCCTTATTTTAGACGGGGTTATCCGGAATGCGGTCTGTTCCTATGAGAAAGTAAAATCATATTTACAGTGGTTTATTCGCGGAAGAAAAAATATGAAGGAAAAAGATATGAGCAGGGCAATATCGAAGTGGCAAGAAGATATCGAATATTTGGAAAACAATCGACAACGATTAAAATCATATTAAGTTGATTCTGCTTTAATCCCTTTCGGATAGTGATTAAAAATGAAATAACTGCAAAATCAATCAAAAACCGGAAAAAACCGAAAACCTATGAAAAAAGCAATTTATGTTCACAAAAACAACCCCTCGCGCAATGATCTGCGAGGGGTTATATTTATGCGGGGCTTTTTATTGGTTGTATTTATGGCGAAATTTTTGCATTTTCGCGATGAATTCAATGCGGGTTAACCTTTGGTTTTCTTCCAGAGATCCGAATCTTCCACGATATAACGCTTGCAACTTTCGCCAACCGAACCTCCGTACATGCCAACATATCCGCTGACGGCTGTGAACGCAAAGAAATCTTTGCCGAAGGCCAGCGGCTGACCGGCGAAAGAAACGGTACTGCCTTTGGTGTTATCGTCAAAGTATTTTCTGTCGGTTTCAAACAGATACACCATATTGTCGGACGCCGTTCTCCAGACAAAATCAATTCTACCCGACGTCGTAGAGCCGTTCGTAGACGTGCTGTGTTCTTCACAATAACCTGTTCCGTCTTTCGCGAATACGTAATATTTGTCGCCGAGGGTATATTTTTTACCGTATTGAATAGAAACAGAGTTTTCGCCGCAACCGACCAGCAAAAAACTCAGAGTTACGGCGAGCAATAAAGCGCCGATAAAACTTACAAATTTTTTCATGTTAATAATCTCCGAAATTGATTTGAATACAGTATATCGGAATTTGTTAATCTTGTCAACCGAACGCAGATAGTTCGCTTGCCGGCAGGCGATGCCGGGCCGCGGTTCGATTTGTTTTTGGCAGGCGATGCCGAACCGCGGTTCGATTTATTCTTGTCTGGTATAACACCGCAAAACCTTCTAAATAAAAAAGGCTATCAATCGCCTGATAGCCTAAAAAGTGGTGGAGATGATGGGAGTCAAACCCATGTGTTGAATAAAAACCGAAAAGCCTTCTACATACTTAGTATACTTTAAATCTCTTGCGGAAACTATCTGTATACCGACTGTTTCCGCCGTAAATTACTAAGTGCCGCCGTTGCGCCGCAATCAGAACGCAAAAGCCGTTCCCCGCCTGAAATTATGCCGGTTTACAGCCGACGGGATCTCCGTAAACCGACATCGCCGCGTTAATTAAGCAGCGAGTGCAAATTGATTATTATTCGCATTTAAATTTGTTTTATCGTTTTAACGTAGCCGAGTCCTACGGTATGCTTATACTCTCCCTTTTTCATCCAGTCGAATTCGGAACATCCCCGAATGAAAATGCGATAATATGAAATTGTAATAATATTATATTCCGAAAGAGTAGTCTTTGTCAAGTCATATCGCTTGTTTTTTTTGTCGATAAAGGTTATAATGTAACTATGAAGAAGAAAAAAGACGAATGGGATAACGGAATGACGGTTGCGAGAATGGACGGCAGCGAGTTGCCGCAATATCGCAGAGCGATGTTTTCCGGTCGTCCGAAGAGGAATAAAACCGAAAAAGAAGACGTTAAAAAGAAGCAGAAAGAAGAGTACACGAAAAAGGAGCAAAGAGCAATGATCGGCGGAATGTTTGCCGCGATGTTGCCGCGTATTCTCGTTATTTTCGGAGGCTTTCTGCTCACTTATCTCCTGATTCGCTTATGGCTGACCTGACGGCTTAACGCTTCAACTGACGGTTTAACGCTTCAACTGACGGCTTAACGCTTCAACTGACGGCTTAACGCTTCATCTGACGGCTTAACGCTTCATCTGACGGTTAACGCTTCAACTGACGGCTTAACGCTTCAACGCTTTAATGTCTTAACGCCGGGCGGGGAACGCAGCGTCAAAAAAAAATAAAAAGCCATAAAAAACGCGAGGTTTTCCGCCTCGCGTTTTTCTGTGTCGTTAATTTTTGCTTACGAAATCGGACTGAGTTGTTTTGCTCCGGTGGGCTTGCCGGAATCGTCCGTGTATATCATAATCATTACGTCTTTGTTGTAAGTTCCGTATTCGCCGCTGTATTTAACGCCGTCGAGCGTGAACGTGAAGTAATAAACGGTTTTTCTGTCTTCGATTTCCGCTTCGGCAATCGTCGTCGTTGTTCCGTTCACGGTGAATTTAATGCCGTTTTCGGATATTTCTATCTCATAGCCGTCGGTACTCTTCCAATGACCGTAAAGCCCCTTCGGAACGATATAACCGATCGTTTTCGTCAACGTAGCGTCGAAAGATTCCGCTTCGAAAACAACGATTTCGTTGTTCGCGTAAGTTATCAGCCAGGTCTTTCCGTCTTTGACGAACGTGAGTTCGTCGTCGGTATAAGTCGCCTTGAATTGTTCCGCTTCCGCGTCGCCCGATTTAAGCGTTATGTTGCCGTTTTCGTATATGCGGAGTTCCACGGCTCTGTCGTCGCGGCTGTTCTTTCCGTTCCACACGCCGACCATATAAGCCGGAACCGCTGTCGCTTTCTTTTTGAAGAGGTTGACCATAAGGTCGTTGTCGTCGTAAAGAACCATCATCGGGTTGCCGTAACGGTTATAATAGAAGAGAATATAAGCCGTGTAGGGCTTTGCGGGGTCGTTCCAGTCGATTTTGTAGCCGTAAGTCGGGTCGTATACGACGTCGTAAGAAACACCGTTTATGAAGAGTTCCGTTTCGGTGAAGACGACTTCGTAATGATACTCTTTGATTTCGGGATCGGATTCCCACGTGCCGATATAGTTTTCTTTCGGCGCGGCGACGCGTTTAAGAACGTAGTTGTCGGACAGCGTTCCGACGATGATTTTATCCTTATCGACGGTGCCTGCCATTTCATAGAATCTTATGAAGTAGTTCTTTTGCGAGCCGAGCGTACCGTTAAATCCGTCTTCGACGGTGTATGATTCGGGTTTGAACGTTTCGCCGTTTACGGTGATTGCGGAGTCGGTGATTATAACGGTGTGCTTATGGTCGTCGTCGGAGTAAGTTCCCACGTAATCTTTCGGAATCTCGATTCCCACGTCCGCGCTGACGAACGTAAGATAGAATCGAATATAATTGCTTTTGCTGTCTACGATCCAGACGCGTAACGTTTTTTCACCGTCGGCTTCATCCGCATCCATAACGTAAAGCGTGGAATCTCCGTATTTGACGGCTAAGCCCTCGGTTTCTTTATACGAAATCAGCGGCAGAGATTCTCCGTTTAAGAACACCGCGCGCGACTGGACGACGAGTTTGTAGTGAAGGTTTTCCTCATCGTTGTCAATCTGCCACACGCCCTTGAATTCGTCGGGAACGGTCACGTCGTCGGTTTCGACCGAAGTGAGAGTGTAGTTTACGGTCAGATCGTCGCTTTGAAACATAAGTTGTTTCGACGACATTTTGAATATCGAAACGACGGTGCCTTTCCATTTGCCCACGAAGCAGTTTAAGCCCTGTTCGTTTTTGCCGTAATAGGTTATTTCGATTCCTTCGCCGTCGAGGACGAATCCGCTTTTGCTTACGTCGCAGAAGTGACCGTTTTCGTCTTTATATTGTCCGATATAATCATCGAGAACGCTCGTTTTCGTCGCTTTCGAGAAGTCGAGGAAGGAAAGATCGTTCTCCGTTTCGAAGTCGTAGGTGAGAGTAACCGTTTCTTCGATGCCGTAAGTTTTATACGTGAAAATTACCTTGTAAAGTTCGCCGTCTTTGAGTTCTATTCTGAAATCGGTGGCGTAGGAATACTGAGTTTTTTCGTTGCCTTCGGCGAAGTACGGCGCGACTATCTTGGCGATCGCTCCGCTGTGCGGCACGTAAACGTTATCTTCGAGTTCGGTGAAGAGTTCCACCTTAAAACCGTTGAAAATCGCCTTATAGGCGGACATATCCTGTCCTACGGGATCGGTTAAAACGATTTCCTTCGTCGTGTCGTTATAGGTGAACGGATAAACGTAGCCGTTGATAAGTTTAAAGCCGTGTTCTTCGCCGACGTAAGCGTCGTAAACCATATCTTCCGTCACGTAAACCCTGTAATCGGTGTCGCCGTATCCGGGACGGGTTTCGCCGCCTTCCGGTTCAACGTAACCGACTTCGTGGCCCTGATGTCTTACGGAATAAGATGGTTTTGCTGCGGCGTTATTGAGCGCGGCTTGCAAAACGTCGTGCGCGGCGTTGTGCGGGTAGGGATTAAGTTTAAACGGGTCGACGGCAGCCGTTCCGTGTTCGGAGACGGTGAAGTCGTAAGTGGAAACGTAATAATCTTCCGAGTCGACAATCCGGTAAATTTTATCGGTTACGATATGAACGCTTTCCGCTTTTCCGTCCTTAACGGTAACGGTGAACGTTGCGATCGATTCCTGCCAGCCCGTTAATGCGGTGGCCGCGGCTTTCGCTTTTGTTTTGTCGATGAGAGAAAACGCGTTGTCTCCCGCCTTTGCGAAGTCGCCTGCGGAAAGTTTGTCGAACGGATTGTAATAATCTTCAAAAAGGTCGTTCGAAGTCGTTATGACTATCCCGTTGTCTACGGTTCTGTTTATAACGGTGAGTTTGCGGTTGTCTTTTCCGTAAACGTAATCGTAATAAACTTCGCCCGTTTCCGCATCCGATTCCGTCACGGAAATGTTTTCGCCGCCGAAAACGGTAACGATTGTGAATTCTTTGTCGTATTCGTCAACGGTGTGGTCGTAAGTGTAGTTGCCGCCGAAGCGCGCTCTGCCTTTGAGCGTCGCGAAGACTTCTTCGCTCATCGTTTCTGCGGTCGAGCCGGATTCCGTGCTGTCGGTCTCGCTGACGGATTCTTTACCCGTGTCGATGACGGATTCTTTACCCGTATCGCTGCCTGATCCGGGGGTTTTACCCTTGCACGCCGTCAAGGCGCAGCCGAACGAGAGAGCGACGATCAAAGTAAGGATAATCGTGACTGATTTTTTCATAAAAACTCCTCATATGTCCATATGTTAGATGTAATATCATTATATCATAACGGTCGACGGTTGTAAAGGTAAATCGCGCGGGTGAAAATCGCGTCAGGTTTTTTGTTTTGCGGTTTAATCGCAAAAGTTTCATTGTGATATCAAAATATCTTATACTGCATATAAACAAATATTTTACATAAGTCTTAGCATTTCCGATGATATGAAATGCAGAAAATAGTGTAAATACAAACAAAAAACACCAAAACGAATAAATTTTACCGCAGAACATTCCTTTAAACAAAGCAAAATGAATAATTATGCAAATTATACATTGAATACGAATTGAGGAAACACGCGCCGTCGGAAGAAGAGAATTGTGATAATTAAGAAATTACGGCAAGTTTTCGATGAAAATCGACAAAGCCCCTTTTTGCCTCGGTTTTTATTTGTTTTTTTCGGTTATATGTGGTATAATAAGATATAATGAGAAGTATGCGCGCTCAAAAAAAACAACATAAAACAGAGCGTTCAGGAGAGGTAATGTTCAAACACAAAAAGAAGATCATCGGTTCGTTGCAAGCCGCCACGGCTTTGGCTTTATGCATTTCAATGGCGTTTGCGACATCTTATTCTTCCAAAGCGGACGTAAAGTACGGCTCGAGAACTCTGACGGGCAACATCGTCAAAACGGAACTCGACACGTCGAAACTCCGCTCGCAGTATTTCAACAAAGACGTCGTGCAGACGATCGAAACCAAAACGGCTAAGTTCGAGGGCGAGCGTTGGGTTATCGTCAAACTCGACGGAGAAGATCTGTATTCCGCTTACGAAAAAGAAGCGGACGACAACACCGAGTTTTCGGAATTCGCCGCAAGCGGCAGAGCAAAAACGCTCAAAAAGTCCATAACCGATTCGCACAACGCTTTTCTGAATAAACTCGATCAAAGTGGAATCAAATACAAGTTCAAGTATTCTTACAGCGTTCTCAACAACGGCGTCGCGTTAAAAGTCGACGCCGTGAATTACGAAGCGATCAAAAAAATCGACGGAGTTAAAGGAATAGAATTTTCGGAGAGATATGCCGAGCCTAAGGTCGCCGTTAAAAACGACGCCAATGTTTACACCACCGGTATATACAACTCCAGGAATATAAACGAAAAAGGCGAAAAAATGGTTGTCGCCATTCTCGATACCGGTCTCGATTATTCGCACGAGGCTTTTAAGGCTATGCCCGAGCACCCCGCATGGGACAAAAACTCCGTTGCGGAGAAGATTGCGATGGCGGGCGACGGGTTTTATGCCAAAGTGACCGCCGACGAAGCGTATTATAATGCGAAAATTCCTTACGCTTACGATTATGCGGACGACGACGCGGACGTTTATCCGTCCTATTCCACGCACGGAACGCACGTTGCGGGTATTGTGGCGGGCAGCAGCGATTACGTCGTCAACAAAGATACGGGCGAAACGTTCATCGGCGTCGCGCCCGAGGCTCAACTCGTCATATGCAAGGTTTTCACCGATAATCTTGACAGCGACGGACTCGGCGGCGCAGACACGATAGACATCATATCCGCCGTCAGCGATTGCGTCGCGCTCGGCGTTGACGTTATCAACATGAGCCTTGGTTCGAGCGCGGGTTTCGCCACCGAAAGCGACAGCGACCCGACGGGAAAACTCACCAACGAAATTTACGCGAGGGTTAAAGAGGCGGGCATAAGTCTTGTCGTCGCGGCGAGCAACGATTATAGTTCGGGCTTCGGCGGCGGCAACGGTACGAACCTTGCTTCCAACCCCGATTCCGGCACGGTAGGCTCGCCCTCCACTTACGATGCGGCCTTATCCGTCGCTTCGATAAACGGTCAGAAGTCGGCTTACATTCAGGCGAACGGAACGGAAGATCAGGTTGCGTTCATCACCGAGGCTTCCGACGGCGACGGCAACGAACTCGATTTTGTCGACCAGTTGTACGAGGTGACCGGCAAAACGAGAGGCGAAACGCTTAACTTCAAATATGTGGTTATAGGCGGCGTCGGCAGAACGGCGAACTACACGCAGAGACTGAAGAAAGAAATCGAAAACGCGGACGGCTACGACGGAACGATCGCCCTGGTAAAGAGAGGCGATATAACATTCGAAGAAAAAGTGCGTAACGCGATGGACGCCGGCGCGACGGCTTGCGTGATTTATAACAACGTTTCCGGTACTATAAGAATGTCGCTCGGCGAGGTTAACGACCCGATTCCAACGTGCGCCATAACGATGGACGCGGCGAAAAAGATTGTGGACGGCGCGGATAAAAGCGTGGGAACGATTCAGATCGATTCCGATTTCGAGGCGGGTCCGTTCATGTCAGACTTTTCGAGTTGGGGGCCGATGCCTGACCTTCAGTTGAAACCCGAAATAACGGCTCACGGCGGCGAAATAACCAGCGCGGTGCCGGGCGGCTATGATATTTACAGCGGAACGAGCATGGCTGCGCCGAACATGTCCGGCGCGATCGCTCTTCTTCGTCAGAATCTCAAGGCGCAGGGCTTAAAGGGCAAGGCTCTCACGGCGAGAGTCAATCAGGTTCTTATGAGCACCGCAACTATCGCCAGAAACGAGGAAAACAACCCCTATTCGCCGAGAAAACAGGGCGCGGGGCTTGCGGGCATCAAAAACGCTATCGAAACCGAAAGTTATATCACGGTCAAGGATGAAAACGGCAACGTAAGCGATAAAACGAAAATAGAACTTTACGACGATAAGACAAAGACCGGCGTTTACGAATTCTCGTTCACCGTCAACAACGTGTCCGGCAAAGAAGAGGCTTATTCGCCGAAGGTTTACGTTATGACGGAAACTCTCGCGTCCGATTTCAAAACGGTCGCGGAGAAAGCCGACATGCTCGACGACAGCGTCGTCGAAATAACCGTCGGCGGCAAAAAACTCGGCAGCGGCGAAAACGTAGTCGTTCCCGCAGGCGGAACGGTTGAATTAAGCGTGAAAATAACGCTCGCCGCCGAAACAAAAGCGAAACTCGATAAAAACTTCAAAAACGGAATGTATATCGAAGGTTTCGTGTCTCTTGCCGGCACAAACGAAACGAAGGTCACGATAGGTCTTCCTTATCTCGCTTTCTACGGCGACTGGAACAAGGCGCCTTTGTTCGATTACAGCATTTACGACATTGCGGAAAGCCAAAAGGATACTTCCGTATCCGAGGAGGACAAACTCAAAGCCTCCGCTGCCGAAACGAGAGTTCTCGGTCAGTATTACGACGATAAATATATAATCGCGCTCGGTTCTTACCTTTACGAAATGGCAGATTCGGACGTAAAGATTTACGCCGAAAAAGAAAAGGCGGCTATCTCGATTTTCGACAGCCCGAACAACCGCACGATATACGAAGTTTATATGGTTTACGCGGGGCTTCTCCGCGGCGCGAAAACGATCGATATCGAGGTGAAAGATTCGGTAACTGGCGAGATAAAATACCGCAAAACCACCGAAAAAGTCAGCAAATCTTATGCTGCCGGCGGCGGAAACCGCGGCGCGATAATAATGCTCGAAATCGACGCGAAAGAATGGGATCTTCCCGCAAACTCGTCTTATGACGTAACCGTTAAAGGCACGCTCGATTACGAGGGCGGCGAACACCCCGCGAACGACGAATTCGATTTCACGTTCACCGTGGACTACGAGGCGCCGCAGATTCTCGATTACCGCATCCGTTTCGATCCATACACGGAAAACAAGAAGGTAAAATACAACGTTTATCTTGACGTAGACGTTCAGGACAACCAGTACGTTATGGACGTTATGCCGTGTTATGTTAAATCGGATAAGGACGGAAACGTTCTGACTCTCGCTTCCGAATATCCCGTACCCGTTTACGGCGGAAAGGGCGAAAAGAGTACTGTTTCGATCAATATAACCGATTATTACGACGAACTCGTCAAGAGCGGCAAACTTTATATTGCCGTCGACGATTATGCGCTCAATCAGACGAACTGCGTGATAGATCTTGCCTCGGCTCTCGAATATCCCGATCAGGCGATAGTTTCCACGGCGGACGGCAGGCTTACCGACGTCGGCGAACCGGGTACGGCTAAGGATTCCGCGGGTGTTTCTTACGAATATCCGATTTATGATCTCGAAATGAAGATCAACGAACTTTACGCCCCCGTTATAAACGCTTCTCCCGATCAGACGCTCAGCAAATCGCTCAACTGGTACGTAAAAACGGGTCAGCAATACGTTTCTGTGAAAGACGGGGAGATATTCGCCAAAGCGGCGGGCAAAGCCACGCTCTATCTCAAAGACGGAGACGATGACGACGCAAAGATTTACGCCTGCGCGGAACTCGTCGTCACGTCCGAAAAATTAAGCGACCCGATTATCGAGAAAATAACTCTCGAACCCGTTTACAATTCCAAAGATTACGTCGTGAACATCGATTCCACCGACCCGGGTTTCACGATGAACCCGAATCAGACGGCTCAGATCAGAGCAGGCGTTTCACCGTGGTATGTAACCGATTTCAGGACGGAATTCGTTTCGACGATCCCGGATATACTCACTGTCGATTCGATAGGTAACGTAAAAGCGCTTAAAAAAGGCACGGCGTACGTCGACGTTGTCGTAACGGATACGAGAACGAACAAAACGCTCAAAAAATCCGTCAGAGTCGTCGTCGGCGATATATTCAGAATAGTAAATTACACTCTCTACGATTATTACGGCGGGGAAGAATGCGTAATCCCCAAAGATAAAAACGTAATGTATATCGACGAGAAGTGTTTCAGCAACAACAAAACGCTTAAAAAGGTCGTTCTCCCGGGCACGATCACCGAGATTCCCGAAAAAGCCTTCGACGGTTGCGAAAATCTCGAGGAAATCGTTATTCCGAGCCAATTGACCACGATAAGACAGGAAGCGTTCAAAAATTGCAAGAAACTCAAAAAGATAACCCTCGAAAAGTTTGTGGACAGAGAAAACAACATTTACGAGGACTATTACGGCGCGATAACCGTTGGTAAGAGCGCGTTTGAAAACTGCACGTCGCTTGTGACGATCGAAAATTCCAAACGTCTCACCACGGCTTACGATTCCGCATTCGCGGGTTGCACGTCGCTTAAATCGATAGATATTTCCGAACTCCGCGTAACGGGCAGGGAAGTGTTCAGAGATTGCACTTCGCTCGAAACGGTCGAAACCACTAAATTCACCAATATCGGCGAAAGAATGTTCGCAAACTGCACGTCGCTTAAACTCTTCACGTTCAAAGGCTCTTACCTTAACGACGGAGTGTTCGACGGCTGCAAAAATCTTACGAATTTTACGTTTAAACCCGACGCAAACGTCGAGTTCAGGGGCATAGGCGAAAAAGCGTTCGCCGGCACGAGATTTTTCAATCTCGTTCTGCCTGCGGGCAACTATGAAATCGGCGACGAAGCGTTCGCCGGGTCCATAATCAAAACTCTCGACGTCGGCAACGCAGCGGTAACTTTCGGCAAGAACGTGTTTAAAGATTGCGAAATGTTCGCATCGTCCGTTTCGACAGGTTTTGCGATAAACGGTTCGTACAACGGCTCGAACGATAAATACAGCGTCGAAAACGGCGTTCTTTATAATAAAGATAAGACGGAACTTGTGGCGGTGCCTTGTTACACCAAGAATTTCGTCCTTCCGGAAACGGTCACGAGGATAAGCAAAGGCGCGCTTTCCGGCTTGCAGACCAAAGGCTCGATAGACCTTTCGGGCGTAACCGAACTCGGAGCGTACGCGCTTGCGGGCAGCAGTTTTGCGAGCGTGAAACTCAACCCGGGCATAACGGTGATTCCCGAAGGTTTGTTTGCGGAAACTCCCGCTTTAAAAACGATAACCGGGCTTGACGGCGTGAGAAAAATCGAACCTTACGCGTTCAGAGGTTGCTCGGTTGAAAATTACGAGTTCGGCGAACTCGTCGAAATCGGCGAATCCGCTTTCAGAGATTCGGGCGTTAAAACAATCGTCGCGGATAAACTCGAAGTTATAGGCGAGCGCGCGTTTAACGGTTGCGGCAAACTCGGAGAAGCCGAGTTCCCGAGCGTGCGTTCCATAGGCGAAAACGCATTCCTTTCTTCAGGAATAGTAAACGCCGGATTCGGCGCGGTCACGGAAATGGGCGCAAGCGCGTTCGTCAACGCGAACAAACTTCAGTCCGTAACGTTCGGCGACGGAACCACGGTTATAGGCGCGTCGGCGTTCATGTCCAACGCGAAGAGAGAAACGCTTACGAACGTAACTTTGCCGGGAACCGTTAAGGAAATCGGCGCGTCCGCGTTCTTTAATTGTTCGGCAATCGAAAGCATTAATCTCGACGGGGTTGAATTCATAGGCGATTACGCGTTCTTCGGATGCGTAAATCTCAAATCTGCAGAACTTGGCGCAGCGAAGAAAATCGGCAACGGAGCGTTCTCGTCCACGGGGCTTACCTCCGCTAATCTCGACAACGCAGAAGAAGTCGGCTCGTTCGCGTTCATGGAAACGCCGCTTGAAACGGTAACTTTCGGAAAACTTAAAACCGTTGGCAGATACGCTTTTTCCGATACGAAACTCGAAACGGTCGTCCTTCCCGCGTCCTTCGATAGTTTCAACAAAAACTACGAATGGATCGAATACGACGAAAAGGGCAGACTCGACGAAGTGAAAAACCGTAACGAATACGCTTACGGCGGCGGAGCGTTCGCGAATATCAAAACGCTTAAAAGTATCACCGCAAACGGCGAAAACGTGTTCTCGTCGGACGGCGTGTTGTATGCGAAAACCGCAAACGGACTTGTTTTGCTGCAATATCCCGCCGCAAAAGAGGGCGATGATTACGTGACGCTTCCCAGCACCTGCGCCATTGCGGACAGCGCGTTCGAGGGCGTAAGAACTCTTAAGAATATCGAATTCGCTTACACCGTTTCGAGAATAGGCAGTTACGCTTTCTATGATTCCAACGTGACGGATTACAAGTTCAATAGCGTGAAAGCGCCCGTTCTTCTCTCCGAATATGTCGACGCGACCAATATGGATCCAAACAGCGTCGAAGGAATAATATTCGGTGACAACAATTACGCAATTTTAGAGAAGACTATATATTACTCGAACTTCTACGATTACGTTGCGAAAATACTTTGCGACAAGTATTTCGTAGAATCGCAGACGAAAAGTTTCAATCTTAAAGCAATCGTTCCCAAGAACGGAACGGGTTACGACAACGAAATCTGGAAAGGTTTCTTCACTGTTGAAAGAACCGAGCAGATTCTCCCGGACGATATAACTCACGCGTTCACGGAGGCGATGGATGCGCTCAAAGCCGAAAAATCCGTTGAGGAAATAAGCAAAACGACTTCGTTTGCGGAGATTTCAAAAGCGGCGGAACTCGCAAGAGCGGCAAGACAGAAATATAACAAAATCACCGATCCCGACCAACTCGCGCTTGTCGGCGAACAAGCCGGAACTCTTTCTTCTTACGAATCCGTTCTGAGGGACAAGAAGAAAGAATTTGGTCAGCCGGTCGCGGTTAAAGAACTTAAAATCGAGAAAACACCCGACAAAACGAGATATGTTTCCGGCGAGAAATTCAACGCCGATGGAATGATCGTCAAGTTCATTTTCGACGACGATTCCGAACTTATCGTAACCGATTACAAGGTGGATAAAACCACGCTCGTTTACGGCGACGAAAAGGTCGTCATCACCTGCGTTTACGAAGGTCAGTCTTATTCGGTCGATCTTCTTCTTAACGTCGAAGAAAGCAGCGAAAGCGGCAGCGACGGAGGAGAGAGCGGCAAATCCGGTTGTCTTGTCGGCGCGCTTGTGGGCGGAGGAGTCGGCGTTGTCGTCGTTGCGGCGGCGGTCGTCGTGTTGCTTTATCTCAAAAAGAAAAAAGTCAAATAAGTTGTGGTAACCGATATGAAAAATAAATTCAGATTCAAAAAATGCGCTCTCATCGCGCTGCTGTGTGCTTTCGCGAGTATGTGCTGCTTTGCATTATGCTCGTGCGGCGACGGCGAGTCGGTTAAAAAATACGATTATCTCGTAACTTTCGATTATAACACCGGAAAAATCGAGTCCAACTGCGGAAATCAGTATTTAGGAGTTCTGAAAGGTTCGCTTGTGGGCATTCAGCCGGGCGATAACGATAACTTCAAAAAGGGCGAAATTCCGGGGTATTATCTCGAAGGGTGGTACACCGCCAGAACGGACTCCGACGGCAACGTCGTCAGAGACGCGGAAACCGAAAGAGCGGTTCTCGATACGAAATGGGATTTCGCTTCGATGCGCGTTAACGGCGATATGACTCTTTACGCCAACTTCGTCAAAACGGCGATTGTCAAATATGTCGACGCGGACGTTTACGACGCAGAGAACCCGCTCAATGAGGCGGCGATCGTCGATTCGTCTTCCAAAGAACCAGGCGCGGTTATGCAAAAACCCACCGTTCTCGCACCGAAAAAAGACGGCTACACGCTGTTCGGATATTACACCGATGCGGAGTGTACGAACGAGTTTGTCTGGCCTTGCACCGTAACGACGGAAGATATAACAATTTTCGTCAAGTTTATCAAAGGAAACTGGAATATCGTCGACAGCGAGGACGCTCTTACAAAAGCGCTTGCAAAAGGCGGCAATATTTACCTTACGAAAGACCTTGACTTTTCGTCAACGGCATGGGTATACGGCGATTATAACGCCGAATTCAACGGAAACGGACATAAGATTTCGGGAATAAGCCTGAAGAGAGTGTGCGATAAGAGAAACTTCGGCGCCGGCATTTTCGGCGAACTGGGTTCCGGCGCGTATATTCACGATCTCGTTATCGAAAACGCGACGGTAGAATTCAAAGTCGCGCTCCCGAGCGGCGAATTCAAAGCCGGCTTCTTTGCGTATTCGGCAAGAGAAGGCGCGAGAATTTCTAACGTAACGGCAAGCGGAACGCTTTATTACGATTACGGTTCCAATAAGATTCAGAGCGTTTACGAGTGGATTGCGGAGGATTCGTCAACAACCGAAAACTGCGATTATTCGGGCGTTAAAACCGAAGAAAAAAAGATAAGCAATAATTAACATATATACAGGAAATATATACAGAAAGCAAGAAAATTGAAAGGGTACCCTTTTTGTTTGCGTGAGCAAACAAAATTCCCTTAAAAGGAGCAAAAATGAAACTTTCAAAGAAACTGATTGCAATCATTCTCGCGTGCGTCGTCGCGGTCGGCGGAACGGTGGGAATCATCGTTGCCTGCACGGCTAAAAAGCCGCAGGCAAACGACCCCGAAACCCGCACGTTCACGATGAGCATTTCCACGCCGGACGGCGTTTTCAATCCGTATTTCTCTTCGTCGGCATACGATTCGTCGATAACGGGACTTACTCAGATCGGGATGCTCAGCACCAATTCTAAAGGTGAAATCGTCTGCGGTGAAAACGAGCCTACGGTCGTCAAGGATTACACGTCCAAAACCGAAGGGGAAGGCGAAAACGCCCACACTACTTACGAATTCCTCATCAAAAACGGAATAAAGTTCTCGGACGGCGAGCCTCTCACGATAAAGGACGTTCTTTTCAACCTTTACGTTTATCTCGACCCCGCTTACACCGGTTCGGCTACGATTTATTCGACGGATATAATCGGTCTTAAAAGTTATCGTCAGCAGAGCCAGACCGTCGGCGACGAATCGGCTTTCGAGGAACAGTTTATAGGTATGGCGAATAAGCGTATCAGCGAACTTGTCGATTTCGTGAAGTATAATTACGCCCAGACTCCAAACGACGAAAGACCCACATACGTAGGCGACTGGAGCGACGAGAAGAAGGCATCCGCCAAAAAGGACTTCGAAACGGTTGCGGAGAAGTTCAAGGAAGAACTCACAACAGACTGGAACAGCATAGATAAAGAATCTTATAAGGACTGGAATTTCACTGAAGTCTGGCAGATATTCCTTCTTAACGACGGCGGCTATTCCGAGTTGTTGCAACTCGACCCCACAAAACCCGGTTACCCCTTAAAGGATGAGGACGGCAACTACAAACTCGACGAAGAAGCCGCAAAAGTTATTTTGGAAGACATCGACGATTACGTTGCAGCCCATACTGATCTCAGCAGAGACGCGGCTATTAAGGAATACTGCATAAACGCCGTGTTCGAATCTTATTTCCCGAAAAAGGACGGCGAGTACGATCTTACCAGAACAAAGGGAGATAACTTCTACAATATCGTCAATTACTGGGCAACCGCCACGACGATTTCCGATTTGTTCACTCAGGAAGCAAAAACCGAATACTTTGCCGAGAACGAAAAAGTCGTTCCCACCGTTACGGGAATAACCACCCGCAAGGAAAGATCAAAGTTCAACGGCACGGATCTCAACGAAGAATACGACGTTCTTTCGATAAGAATCAACGGCGTCGACCCTAAGGCGATTTACAATTTCTCCTTCACGGTTGCTCCCATGCATTATTATTCGACCCATTCCTGGACTAACCCCGAAACGGGCATAACAAAGGATTACATCGCCGCTTTCGATGCCGACAAGGGCGAATTCGGTCTTGAATTTGGTAACATCACCTTTATGAACGAGGTTATCAACGCAAGAGAAAAGGTCGGCTTGCCCGTGGGTGCAGGTTGCTATATGGCTTCCGATGAAAACGGCAGCAGCAAATCTTCGGCGAGTAAGTTCTTCAATAACAACATGATTTATTACGTTCGTAACCCATATTTCGAAACGGTCGGTTCCAAACTTTCGAACGCAAAAATCAAGTACGTAACTTATAAGGTCGTAGAATCCGACCAGATCATCAACGCAATCAAGCAGAACAACGTCGATTACGGCGAACCGAGCGCAACTCAGGATAACATAAAATATGCGAACGATTCGGGCGTCGGACACGTCGAAATTTCCACGAGCGGTTACGGTTACGTGGGTATCAATCCTCGTTTTGTTCCGAATATCAACGTAAGAAGGGCGATAATGAAAGCGTTTGACACGAGCATTATCGTTAACGACTATTATCAGGGCGGTCTTGCCGAAATAATCAGAAGACCTATCTCCACAAACAGTTGGGCTTATCCCAAGGGCGTCGGCGTATATAAGAACGACGAAGCGGATTATAAGTTCGACAGCACCGGCAACGAAATCGAAGATCTCGTCAAAGCCGCGGGTTACACCAAAAACGGCAACGGCGTTTACGAAAAGCCTATCGCAGGCATCGGCACGGATACTCTTAACTATAAGTTTACGATAGCGGGCGGCTCCACCGATCACCCGGCATATAAGATGTTCCTCAGAGCTCAGGATATCCTCAATAAGCATGGTTTCGACGTTAAGGTTGTAACCTCGCAGACCGCGCTCAGCGATCTTTCCTCCGGAAAACTCGCAGTCTGGGCGGCGGCATGGTCGTCCACGATCGACCCGGATATGTATCAGGTTTACCATATCGATTCTCAGGCAAGTTCCACTTCCAACTGGGGCTATAAACAGATCAAGAGCGGCAAAACCGGCGCATATAAAAAGGAATATGAGATCATAACCGAACTCAGCGAACTTATCGATCAGGGCAGAGCGACGATCGTTCAGGCAGAAAGAGAGGAGATTTACGCCGAAGCCCTCGATAAGATAATGGAACTCGCCGTAGAATTCCCGACGTATCAGAGAAAGGATATGATGGCTTATAACAAAAACGTTCTGGACGTGAAGACCATGACGCCCGAAGACGAACGTTCGCCTTATAACGGACTTATTTCGAGAATCTGGGAGTTGAATTACCTGTAATAAAAACGCTCGTAAAAGCGGGCAACACTATAAATTTTACACGCGGCGGCGATTACCCCGCCGCCGCGGCAGGACGCAGTATATATGGATATGTTAAAATACGTGGTAAAAAGATTACTTCTTGCCGTACTGATCCTGTTCGGAGTTTCGGTCATCATTTACGCTCTCGCAAGGTTTATGCCTACCGATTACGTTGATAATCAGTATTCTTCGGCAGTGCAGCAAGGCACGATGAAGCAGGAGGACGTAGACCGTATAAAGGAATTATACGGTTTGTCCATGCCCGACGCCTACTTAAAAATAGAAATGGGCGAGGGCAGTTCTTTTGCCGGCAAAACTTTTACCAAAAACACGAAACAGGTCACTTACGAAGAAGACGTTGCGCTCGGCATAAAAACTTTCGCGGAGTGGTATGAAGGCGACTTCGACGGAAGCAAAAACACGAGACTTATTCTGAAAAACGACGGAACGTACACCGTCTGTAAAGTCAGAAGCAAGGGTGCGGCTGTGGAAAACGACGGCGAATCGGAGCAGGAGAGCGATGATAATCGCCTTATAACGATCGACGAAGTTCTAACGGTTGTGGAATCGGGAACTTATAAAATCGTAACCGATGACGAAAACGACTTCAAAACGATCAGAAACATAGTTTTCACCGAGGATAAACTCGGCGAAATCGAAGGTAAAGTCAATTATCGTCTTGCGGGCTTTTTCGATAAGTTCGGAGCGGTTTTAGGCGGCTATTTCAAGTGGCTCGGCAATATGCTCAAGGGCGACCTCGGAATGTCGTTCAAGTATAAACGCCCCGTTCAGGACGTTATAACTCAGAATATGGGCATATCGTTCGCGATAGCCTTTATCGCAACGATTCTGCAGTTCCTCATCGCGATTCCGCTTGGAATAAAAGCCGCGATCAATCAATACGGCGTCGTGGATTACACCGTTACGGTTCTGGCGATGATAGGCATATCGCTCCCCACGTTCTTCCTTGCCGCGCTCGCGATAAAGGTTTTTGCGGTCGATCTCGGCTGGTTCGAGGTCGGCGGTATCGCTTCGTCGTCCATTCCCAAGGACGCTTCCTGGCTCGTCAGATTCGGCGATAATCTCTGGCATATGGTTCTGCCTATGTCGGTTCTCGTCATTCTGTCCGTCGGCTCGCTTATGCGTTACACGAGGACGAACACTCTCGAAGCGTTAAAAGCGGACTACGTAAGAACGGCACGGGCGAAAGGTCTCAGCGAACATAAAGTAATTTATAAACACGTTTTCAGAAATACGATGATTCCGCTCGTAACGATGATGGCGGGCATTCTGCCGAGTTTATTCGGCGGGGCGATGATAACCGAAACGGTTTTCAGTATCCCCGGTATCGGTAAACTCGCTTACGACGCTCTCGTCGTGGCGGATATCCCGTTCATAATGGGCTATAACATGTTCATCGCGGTTTTAACCGTTATCGGAACGCTTTTAAGCGATCTGATGTATGCGGTCGTCGACCCGAGAGTAAAACTCGGCAGATAAAGGAGAGAGGTATGGAAGAGAATAAAGAAAAAATAGTTATCGACAATCCTACCGACACTCTTTTCGGCGAGCGCAGAAGGATAGCGGAACTTTCCTCGGCGAGCGAAGAAGAACTCAAAAAAATCGTCTCCGAGAAAAACGCGTTCGGCGAATACGAAGAGGAAAACGAAGTAAGCACGGAAGAAATAACGAGCAGAACTCTCAGCCCGGGAATGCTTGTATTAAAGAGATTTTTCCGCTCAAAATTATCCATGACGGGGCTTATTATGCTCGTGGTGTTGTTTATCTTTTCGTTTTTAGGTCCCCTTCTTCCGTTCGGATTCATCTGGGGCGAACGCACGCCGGACGAATCGCAGGCGGTTGTAGAAGAGTATTACAAAGAGGTCGAAAGCCCGAAATACGGCGATATGCCCGTTTATATAATCACTTATTCCGAACCGAGCAACTATCTCAAACCCTCGCTTTCGCACCTTCTCGGCACGGACGATAAGGGTTACGACGTGTTTTCAAGGCTTATGTACGGCGGAAGAGTTTCGCTTACGGTCGGTTTCGTCGTAATAATTCTCGAAACGCTTTTAGGCGTGTTCTTAGGCGGACTTGCGGGCTATTTCGGCGGCTGGGTGGATCAGGTTATAATGAGAATAGTCGATATTTTCAACTGCGTACCAACGCTTCCGATGATGATGATTATCGGCGTCGCGCTGGACGCGAAAGACGTCACCGGCCCCGCGAAATTATATATTCTTATGGCAATGCTCACTGTGTTCGGCTGGGCAGGAACGGCAAGGCTCGTAAGAGGGCAGATTCTTTCGCTCAGAGAGCAGGACTTTATGCTCAGCGCGGAAGCGAGCGGACTTCCCGTCGGAAGAAAGATTTTCAAGCATCTTATCCCGAACGTAATGCCGCAACTCATCGTTTCGATGACGCTCGGTCTCGGCGGAATCATTCTCACCGAAGCCACGCTCGGCTATCTCGGAATAGGCTTGCCGGCGGAATACGCAACCTGGGGTAATATGATCAACGCGGCGGCGAACAACACCACACTCAGAAATTATCCCAATCTCTGGATTTCTCCGGGCATCTGCATAGTTCTTGCCGTTCTCGCGTTCAACTTTGTCGGCGACGGCTTGCGCGACGCTTACGATCCCAAGGCGATGAGGTGATAAAATGGAAGACAAAAAACACTATATAACCGCCAAGGAATCGAAAAACATAGCGAAGGAGAACGCGAAAGAAATAAAGATTCTCAAAAAGAAAAGAGCGGCTTATAAAAAATCTGATTATATAACTCAGATGAAAGACGACAGAAATATCGTCGAATTCGATAATCTTCACACATACTTCTATACGGACAGCGGCGTGGTTAAAGCGGTAAACGGCGTTTCGTTCGATATTCCCGCCGGTTCAACGGTCGGTGTGGTCGGCGAGTCCGGCTGCGGGAAATCGGTTACGAGTTTGTCGCTTATGCAACTCGTTCAGGGGCCTATGGGGCAGATCGTGGACGGCAGCATACGTTTCCGTTCCACGGTTAAAACTCCGGTCGGCGAAGAACCGATTATGGAGGAGGTCAAGGACGAAAACGGAAACGTCGTCATAGGCGAGGACGGAAAACCCGTAACGAAGCAGTCCGTGGACGGAAAAGGCAAACCTCGTTTCAGAAAGATTTTCGAGGAACACGACGAAGTAGTCGATATTGCGAAAATGCCGTTGTCGGAAATGTCGAAAATACGCGGCAGAGAAATCGCGATGATCTTTCAGGAGCCGATGACTTCGCTTAATCCCGTATTCACCATAGGCAACCAACTCGACGAGGTAACGCTTCTTCACGTCGAAGGCGCGGATAAAATCGCCGCAAAGGAAAGAAGTCTCGAAATGCTTCGCCTTGTCGGCATAGCGATGCCCGAACACGTTTATAAGTCTTACCCGCACGAACTTTCGGGCGGTATGCGTCAGAGGGTTATGATAGCCATGGCTCTTTGCTGCAACCCGAAACTCATAATAGCGGACGAACCGACTACCGCGCTCGACGTTACAATTCAGGCGCAGATATTCGACCTTCTCCGCGACGTTAAGGAAAAGATCAGCGGCAGCATAATGCTCATTACGCACGATCTCGGCGTTATCGCCGAAATGGTCGATTACGTCGTGGTTATGTACGCGGGCAGAGTCGTGGAAAAGGGAACGGTTACGGAGATTTTCAAAAACCCGATGCATCCTTACACTATAGGGCTTCAGAAGAGCAAACCCGTCGTCGGGAAGGAAGTCGAAAGGCTTTACAGTATTCCCGGCAACGTGCCTAACCCCGTTAATATGCCGTCCACCTGTTATTTCAAGGACAGGTGCAATATGAAATGCAACGTGTGCAAAAACAGTTACCCGCCTATGGTGCAGGTTTCGCCCACGCATTACGTCGCGTGCTATCTCGCGTTAAAGGAGGGGCTGAGCAATGGCTGATAACGTTGCCGCAAAAGGCGGAGAAGAGAAATACATTCTCGAAGTCAACAATCTCAAAGAATACTTCCCGATTTCGAAGAGCCTTATGAAGAAAAACACCGTTTATCTCAAAGCGGTGGACGGAGTTTCGCTCAGGCTCAGAGAGGGGCAGACGATAGGCATAGTCGGAGAATCCGGTTGCGGAAAAACCACGCTCGGAAGAACGATTCTCAGGCTTTACGAACCCACGGACGGCGAGATAATCTTTGAAGGTCAGCACATAGAAAAACTTAAAGGCGAGGCTCTCAGAAAAGTCCGCCCCAATTTCCAGATGATTTTCCAGGATCCGTATTCGTCGCTTTCGCCGAGAATGACGGTCGGCGAACTCGTCGGCGAGGCGGTTAAGGTTCACAAGATCGTTCCCGAATCGGAGTATAAGGATTATATTGTAGACATAATGAAAAAATGCGGACTTCAGCCGCATTATTTCGACAGATACCCGCACGAATTTTCGGGCGGACAAAGGCAACGTATCTGCATAGCGAAAGCACTTGCGTTAAAGCCGAAACTCGTCATTTGCGACGAACCGGTTTCGGCTCTCGACGTTTCCATTCAGGCTCAGATAATCAACTTATTCAAGGACCTTCAGGAAACGGAACACCTTTCGTATATATTCATCTCGCACGATCTTTCAGTCGTGGAACATATTTCGGACGAAGTGGGCGTTATGTATCTCGGCAATATGGTCGAATACGGCTCGAAGAGAGAAATGTTCGACAACCCGCTTCACCCTTACACAAAAGCGTTGTTTTCGGCGATTCCCATTCCCGATCCCGAAACGAAAATCAAAAGGATCGTTTTGCAGGGCGACATTCCGTCGCCGGCAAATCCGCCCAAGGGCTGCAAATTCCACACTCGTTGCAACGAGTGCATGAGCGCGTGCAAGTTGCGCGAACCCGAGTTCCGCGACGTAGGCGGCGGACATATGGTGGCTTGCCATAAGTACGACGAGGAAGTTATGGGAAGCGCCGCTTATTACAACGAACTTCTCGAAAAGCAGAAAAAAGAGGAAGAACTTGCCTTAAAGGAAGCCGAAGAGAAGAAAATCAAAAAGTTTTTCAAAAAGTAAGGCAGAGATTTTATCGGGGATGAAGTAAGCAATTTTGCTGACGGGCAAGGTCGGTCTGAATTTTGTCCGGAACAAACGAAACAAGGAGCATTATGATTAAACACAGGTCAGATAAAAAGATATTAATAGCGTTGTTGACCGTTATTTTGTGCGTCGCCGCGCTCGCCTGCACAGGCTGCGGGAAGAAGTTGAAAGTAACTTTTGCTTACGGTAACGGCACGAGCGACAGCGTCGTCGAAGTGAAAAAAGGCGAAACGGTCGCCGAACCGGAAGCTCCGACGAGGGAGGGTTTCGAATTCCTCGGCTGGAAGAAGGACGGCGCAGACGGATATTACGTTTTCACCACGCCCGTAACGGAGAATATAACGCTCGTAGCCGAATGGAAAGAAAAGAGCAAGCCGGATAATCCGGACGACGCGAACGTTACGGCCAGAATCAGATGGCAGGAAGAAAGTTGCGCGGAGTTTTTGTTCGACGGAAGCACCCCGAGAAACGTGAAAAAGGGAACGACTGTGTCGTTCGGCTTGCGCGTGTCGCCTTATTACGAGGGGACTCCGGTCGTCAAGGCAGGCGATGCGGTTCTCTCTCCCGACGCTTCGGGCAGGTATTCCTTCGTGGCGCAGAGTTCCGTAACGGTCACCGTTGAAGGTCTTACGAGAGAAGACCCCGCGATAAAAGGTATGGGATCGCTGAAGAGCCCCTATAAAATCGCGAACGCTTCTCAGTTCAAAACTTTCACGGACAGCGTAAACAGCGGTTCGGAAAAGTATAAAGAAGCCTATGTCGAACTGACTTCCGATATCGATTTCAACGGCGAAATTCTCGACCCGGTCGCAGATAACGACAGTTTGTATTTCGCGGGAAATTTCAACGGAAACGGACACACGCTCTCGAACTTTAAAGTCAAAGCGGAAAACGGTTATGCCGGGCTTTTCGGTTATATAGTTACCGCAACGCTCGAAAATCTCAACGTAAAAACCGATATCGTTCTCGAAACGTCGTCCAAACTTAATTATATCGCGGGCGGTATTGTTTCTTACAATATCGGTTCGGACATAATCAACTGCGGTTTCAGCGGCAGTTACACCGTGGTCAACACGATAAACGAAGAGAATATGGCTCTTCATCTCGGCGGAATTTGCGGATTTATGCAGAGTTACGCTCCCGATTACACGGCTTCGATTTCGTATTGCCGCGTGGACGGAACGCTTTCCTCTTCCGGGGATTATCCGCTTTATAACGTCGGCGGAATTGTCGGCGCGGCTTACGGCGCTTCGGCGGCGGTCGCGGCTTCGGTTTACAACTGTTCGTTCAACGGCGAAATAAGCGGCAAGATTCAGAATGCAGGCGGTATCGTCGGTTATCTCAGAGAGAAATCTTCGCTTGCAAACTGCTACGTAAGCGGAAAAATCAGCGCGCTGATCAATCAGAAGGAATCGGGCGCGGGCGCGATTTGCGGCAGAACGGATAACGACTCTTCGGCAACGCGTTGCGTTTCCGCGGCGGAAGTTATCTGCGCGTTCTCTTCCGAAACGGAAGGCGAAAAGAGCGAGACCTGCGGGCTTGTTTTCAACGGCGCTCAGATGGGCGTAGATTCGAGAAAGGCTACGGTTAAGGACGTTTACAACGCGAAAAGCGGAACGATTGACAAAAACGGAACTTCTTACGACCTTAAAAATCTCGATAAGACTTGCGAATTTGTCGGCTGGAACAAAGCCGACTGGCAGACCGTTAACGGGAAAATCGTACCTTTGTACGACGAAAATGCCGAGCAGAGCATTCACGCTCGTTTCGTTTTCGGCACGGAAGTGACGAAAACCGGCAACGACGGCAATCCGCTCACGCTCACCGAGGACACGGTTACCGCGAACGGAGTGTTGCCTGTTTACGCCGTTTACGACGGAACGGGTATGAACACCTTCACTGCGGATAACGGACAAATCTCTTACGGATATTTCTTCGACGAAGAACTCACCGAAAGAGTTCCGTCCTGTTACCTTCTCACAAACGACGTGGATATTTACGTCGGATTCGCGGATTACTCGAAGGTTGAGGGCGAATATTATCTCACGATAAAGGCGTCGAAGTCCGGTGAGGTAAGCAACATCGAAATTCAACTCGTCTTTGACGATAACGGCAAAATGACGATGATTTACAACGGCGTCGTCGCAAATTACATGTACGTTTATAACGGCGAGAGAATCCTGATAAAGGACGGATATTTCGCTTATATCAGATACCCCGATATCGACACGAGAAAATATAATCTCACCGCAGACTATTATTGCGATATCGTCGGCGATAAACTCGAAATTTACGACACTGTTTTCTTCGCTAAGCCCGGCAACGCGGCTACGGCGAACAAACTCAACAAAGCGATGGGCAACTGGTATGCGTCCGACGGCTCAGTTTATAGTTTTCTCTCCGACGGCACGGGGTCGATAACCAATGCGGACGGCGGTTCTTCCGAATTCACTTATTCGTGCAACGAAAATTCCGTGACGATAAAAATGGGCTCGGAATCGGGCAGCGCGAGCATTTCTTCGGACGGCAAAACGATGCAGTCCTCGAAATTCGATTTCACCATTTCCAAAACCGATATTTATAAAGGTCTTTGGGAAACCGACTTCGCGAATCGCAAAACGATCGAGTTCGACGGCAAAGGCGAAGTGAAATATAACGGCGAAAAGTTCTCTTACGAAATTAACGGAGACACGGTGTCGTTCGGCAACATCACCGCCGCGTTCAACGCCGACGGACTTCTGGTCGTAACCGATAACGGAACGGAAACTGTTTACGGCAGAGAGGGAAGTTATATCGGCGTGTGGAAGGAAACGTTGCTCAATTATACCATGGTTCTTTACGGAATAGGCAAGGACGGTTACGGACGCGGAAGAGATTCCAATAACGTGGATTTCACTTATATCGCCGAAAAATCATATGATTCTAAAATCGGAAAGGACGTAATTTACGTCACGATGTACTACCGCACGAGATTATACGGAATGTTCAATGAAGTGACGAGCGAGAAGTTCCATTCAACCCTTCTTTTTATGACCGGTTATTACGCCGAAACGGGCATGCTCGTGGACGACTTCAATATGTGTTACGAAGATCCGATCAAAGGCACGTGGAATTCTTCCGACGGAACGCAGTACGTGTTCAACGGACTCGGCGAGTACAATATCGATTTCGCGCTTTCCGACGGGAGAACGTGGAAGGCGATCGGCAGCGTTTCCGTAATCGAAAACGGCGTTTCGACGGACGTTAAATATCATTACGATAGAACGACGGCAATCGCCTCGTTTACGTATAACGGTAAAACTTACGCCGTGAAACTCAGCGGAAACGACGTTCTCATCGACGAAAAAGTTTGCAAATCTCCCGACGAAGTGAGCCTTTATAAGTATCACGTGGGCGACGATATAATCGAGTTCAACGGCAAAAGCCCGGTAGGACTCGGCAAAGCAAAAGTGACGATAAACGGCGCGGTAAGCGAGTATGATTACACCGTTACGGAAAACGGCAACGTTACCACTGCTATAATCGTAAACGGCTCGGCTGAACTTTATAAATTCGTGTTTGAAACCGCGGACGGCATAACGAAAACCACCGTCAGCAAAAACGGAAAAGTCGTCACCGAAAACGTCGGGTTATATCACCGCGCGATCGGTAAAAAATATCTTATCTCGGACGATATGTTCTATTATTCCACCGAGAATATGGATATGACCGGCACAGCCAAAGGCATGTTCGCCGATCTTGAAGTGGAGATAACTTACGTCGACGAAAATTACGTGAGACTGAGAGTGGACGGCACGTTCCTTTACTTCATCTATTACGTCGACGAGAACACTCTCGCGATAGTCGATTCCTCGTTGCAGACGCTCGGCGTGCTTACCGTTCCGGACGGTTATCAGGGCGTTTACGCCGCAGAAGACGGCTCCACCGTTCAGTTCGACGGCAGAAGTAAATCGGAGTATTCCTACGCGTATATGACGCTTACCGTAATCGAGGATTTCGACGGCGAAACGGAAGAAGTCGAATACGTTTACGTTTATAAAGAAGAAAACGGCGAACTTTTCGCTTATGAATTAGACAGATCGGGCGAAGAGGACGTTCTCGTCAAAAAATACAAGATATCCAGAACCAAAACTGACGGAGCAAAGGAGTTCAGAAACGAAACCTCCGTCGTATATCTTTCGGAAATTTCCGAATAAACAGGAGCAACCATGAAAAAGAAATTATTACTTGTTCTGACGATCGCACTGGCGATTTTAACGTCGCTTGCGTTCTCGTCATGTGGAAAGAAGGGCGAATCCCCGACCGATTCCGCGTCTGCGTCCGAATCCGTTTCCGGATCCGAAAGTACGACCGAAACGGATTCTCAACAGACTTCAGTCGTCGACCCTAAAGGGAACGGCACGAAAGAAAACCCTTATCTTATCAAAACTGTGGACGATCTTCTCGATTTTGCCGACAGAATAAACAACCCCGACGATGACGGCGATTACGCTTCGTCGTTCTTCCGCCTCGAAAACGATATCGACATGGCAGGCGAAAAATACGTCGCCGCAGGCAAACCCGTTACCGTTGAAAAAGATGACGGAACGACGGAAGTCAAAGGCGGTTTCAGAGGCTCTTTCGACGGAAACGGGCATAAGATAACAAACCTTACCATAACCCAGACTTTGCGTATGTCGGTGGGTTACGTCGGCTTGTTCGGTTATACGAATATGGCTAACGTATACGACCTTACGCTCGAAGGCGTAAATTACGTCGTCGAGTCCAATTCGGGCGAAAGCACGATCGGCGCGTATATAGGCGGAGCGGTCGGTTATGCCGTTCTCACTAATTTTGTCAACGTTAAAACGAGCGGAACCGTCGAAACCAGACTTCTGCCCAAGAACATTGCGCATATCGGCGGAGTCGCGGGCGAACTCGAAGTTTACGACAAAGAGAAGGCATATATAGCGTACGTCCGTAACTGTCGCGCGGCAGTCGAAACGATCGTCGGCAAGTTCGAAGGTACGGAGGACAGCGTTCTCGAAGTCGCTTCCAACGGCGGCATCGTCGGAACGGTTTCCTGCACGAAGGGCGCGGTGTCAATCGTCAACTGCGTGTCGGACGGTAAAGTGTACGGCGGTCAGTTTGTCGGCGGAATCGTCGGTTATAAGAGCGGTTCAAACGTAAGTATAGTCAACTGCGTGAATTACGCAAGCGTCAGAGCGACCGCGAAAGACGTTTCTTACGCAGGCGGAATCGTCGGCTCCGCACGAAACGATATGATCGTCCTCGATTCTTATTCGGCGGGCAGCATAGTAGGCGTCAAGGCTTCTTCGACTTATTACAAATCTTACGCCGGCGGCATATTCGGTTATAGTTACGCCGACGATTACGATATGGGATACACAGCCGGCGTTGCCGCGGAAAACGCTTTCCATTCGGGCGCGATAAGAACTTACGACGTTCTCAACCAGACGGGTAAGAAAGTCGATAAAGCGGAAGTCGATAAAGATTGGTTCGTAAACAATCTCGGATTTGATGCGAACGAATGGGACTACGCGGACGGAAAAATCATGCCCAAGGATAACGATAAGTCGTCCGGCACGTATAAACTCTCGCTTTACGCGAACGGCACGCTCGTCAAGGAAATAGAGAAGCCGTACACCGAAACGGGATTTTCGATTATCGGTTTGCTTGACGACGCCGACCCGATCGACACTCTTCTTTTCTTCGATTGGGGCTGGCAGTCCGGCACGAGATATCGTTATTACGTTCCCGTGGTTAAGGATATGCGCCTCGACGCTCAATATGGCGATTCCACCGAAGTTGCCGGCACATTCAAAGGCAAAGCGGAATATCACGGAGAATCGGACGCGGGCATACTCGCTCTTTACGATAACGGAACTCTTCAATGGGTTTCTACCGGCATCATCAACGGAACTTATAAATACGACGGAACTCACCTTCTTCTTAATTTCTTCAATAACTACGGCGAAATTGCGGGAGAGTTCAATAGCACTTCCAAGACTATAAGTTTCTCCATAGAACACGGAATGTCCGCAATCGTAAGTTACACTTTCGCCAAGAAGGACAATATCAAAGTATTCGGTCAGTATTTCAACGACGCCGGCGATACGTTCGTGTTCAGCGACGATAAGATAACTCTGTATTCCGATAACGTCCGCAACAACGACGGCGTTTCCGGTTCTTATACCATTAAAGGCGATGAAGTTGTTATCGACGGAAAGTTGAGCGACTATTTCTCTTCGATGAAAATGACGGTTAAAAACGACGGAACTCTTGACGTAGACTTTGTCGGCAGCAAGGGCTATTCGATAAAGAGTAATTTCGCAAGGCCCGTAAACACCGATCACAATGGTAAAAAATACGTCGGCAAATATTATTTCCCCTATCTGTCGACGTCGTCCGGTAACGGCGCGATTCAATCAAACTACGTCATCGAATTTTTCGCGGACGGTAAAATCGAATATTCGAGCAAATACAGCACTACGCCCGGCGAATATTACGTTTTCGGTAATTTGTTCAGATTTTCTCTCGAGGGCTACTATACGACAATCAGATACGACGAAACGCGTAATTTGTTCTACGGAGCGATCAACAGAGGAATAGGAAGCGGCTCCAAAATAAAAACTATCCTCACGCCTTGCGCGGACGGCGAACTCGTCGCGTATATGGTTAATTACGACGTAAACGAATTCGTTGCCGTCAACGATAAAAACGTTTATCTCGTCAAAGACGGCGCGGTTGTCGCCGATGCGGTCATAATAGCCGAACACGGATTTGCGAACGGCGAAAGAGTTACGATTAACGGCGTCGAATACAGAGTAAAATTGAGCGTGACGGATAAAAACAACAGAGGTTACGTTCTCGAGCCTCTCGGACAAGAGGAAGGCGCATACACCTATAACGGAGTTTCCTTCAATCTGGACGGCATTAAAGAGGTAACAGGCGCCAAATCGGGTATGTATCACGTTTACGATAATTTCGTCGTTGTCGTTTTCGATGACGATACCATCATCGGATTCGATTATACGGCGGCAAAAGCCGCAAACGGAGCCGTTACGCTTGTCGCTCCCGATGATCATCAGGG
>JALETB010000014.1 GCA_022781715.1 Clostridiales bacterium
AGTATGTAACCGAGCCGCAACGCCGAGATGCGCCGTTTATAAGAACAGGCAAGCGTCGCCGAAAGAGAAAAACCTATACTTCTCCTTAACGGCAAGATTGTAAAGTTCGAGTATTTTCTCGCGCGAAGCGAAAGCCGAAACAAGCATCACGAGCGTACTTTCCGGCAGGTGGAAATTGGTTATAAGCCCTTCGACACACTTAAATTTATAAGGCGGATAAATGAATATGCTCGTGTCGCCGGACTGCGCTTTTACAAATCCGTTTTCGTCCGCAACCGTTTCGAGAGTTCTGACGCTTGTCGTTCCCACGGCGATAACTCTTCTGCCCTCTCTTTTCGCCTTGTTGATTTTTTCCGCGTTTTCTTCATCTATTACGTAATACTCGGTGTGCATTTTATGATGCTCGAGGTCGTCCGTTTTGACGGGGCGGAAAGTTCCCAGCCCCACATTGAGTTGCACTTCGGCGAATTCAACGCCCTTGGCTTTGAGTTCGTCGATGAGCCGCAACGTGAAATGAAGCCCCGCGGTTGGCGCGGCTGCCGAGCCTTCCTGCTTGCAATAAACCGTCTGATAACGGTCCTTGTCCTTAAGTTTTTCGTGAATGTAAGGTGGGAGCGGCATTTCGCCTACGCGGGAAAGAATATCCTCGAAAACGCCGTCGAAAATGAATCTGACGATTCTTCCGCCGTCGTCCGTGCGGGAAAGTATCTCTGCTTTAAGTTCATCGTTAACAACGAGAACCACGCCCTCTCTGCACTTTTTGCCGGGCTTTACAAGACATTCCCAGTCGGTGAGATTCTGCCTTTTAAGGAGCAGAATTTCAACTTTTCCGCCATGCTCCGTATATGCGAAAATCCTCGCCGGATAAACCTTCGTTGTATTTACGACCAGAAGGTCGCCGGGCTTTAAATAATCGCCCACGTCGCGGAAATGCCTGTGAAAAACCTCGTCGGTTGTTCTGTTATATACCAGAAGCCGCGAACTGTCCCTCGGTTCGAGAGGCGTCTGCGCGATCAGTTCTTCGGGTAAATCGTAATAAAAATCGCTTGTTTTTAACATTTTATCGTTTTTCTACCGGGCTTTTTTCTGCCCGCAAAAATCTTATTGTCTGCCGAATCTTATTGCCCGTTCGCGTCGAACAGAGAAAGTTGCTCTCTCAGTTTTCTCGGTATTTCTCTGCCGAGATGTTCGTATGCCTTGGGCGTGAGTACTCTTCCCCTCGGACTGCGCTGAATGAAGCCGAGTTGGAGAAGGTAAGGCTCGTAAACGTCCTCAATCGTGTTGGAATCTTCGTTTATCGTGGCGGCGATTGTGTCCAGACCGACGGGGCCGCCGCCGAATTTATCGATCATGGACGTAAGCATTCTTATGTCTATGTTGTCAAGCCCGAGTTCGTCGATTTCCAGCCGTTCGAGCGCGTGACGAGCGTCCTCGTAAGTTATTTCGTCGTGATTCATGACTATCGAGAAATCGCGCACGCGTTTTAAAAGTCTGTTGACTATTCTCGGCGTGCCACGGCTTCTTCTCGCGATCTCCACCGAAGCCTCTTCGGACACCGGAGTGCCGAGCGTTTCCGCCGAGCGGCGGACTATCTCGGCGAGTTCGTCCACGGAGTACATTTCAAGCCTTAAAATAACGCCGAATCTGTCCCGCAAAGGGGAACTGAGCATACCCGCTTTGGTAGTTGCGCCGACAAGCGTGAAACGTTTGAGCGGAATCTGCACCGACCGAGCGGACGGACCTTTGCCTATGATAAAATCGAGAGAAAAATCCTCCATCGCGGGATAAAGAATTTCCTCCACGTTGTGGTTTAACCTGTGAATTTCGTCGATAAATAAAACGTCTCCCTCGTTGAGGTTGGTCAAAATAGCCGCAAGATCGCCGGATTTTTCGATGGACGGACCGGAAGTGACCTTTATCTGCACCCCCATTTCGGCGGCGATGATGTGCGCGAGCGTGGTTTTGCCCAAACCCGGCGGACCGTAAAGCAAAACGTGGTCGAGCGGCTCGCCGCGAAGTTTCGCCGACTGCATGAAAACGGACAGATTGGTTTTAGCCTTTTCCTGCCCGATATATCCGTCCATAGACTTCGGGCGGAGTACGTTTTCGACTTCGTCGTATTCTGTTTTCGTGCTGACGATCAGACTTTCTTCTTCATCGTACATTTTTATTTACCCATACTTTTCAACGCGAACGAAATAACGTCCTGTATCGTTTCCGCGCCTTGTTCCTTAGCCGTTTTCACGGCGTTTCTGCTCTGAATTCCGGAAAAGCCCAGCCCCATGAGAGCGATAATCGCATCCTCGTCCTCCGAGGTGAATACGGGCGCGGCAAACGATTCTTCTGCCGCGATAGCCGCGTTTTCCGCGGAAACGCTCTCGCGAAGTTCGAGAATTATTCTCTCCGCGGTCTTTTTCCCCAAACCCTTAATTCTGGACAAACCTTTAACGTCGTTCATGGCGATCGCCGTGGCGAGTTCGTTGACACGCATTCCAGAAAGAATACCCATAGCCATTTTCGGACCTATGCCGGAAACGGAAATGAGTTTCAGGAACATTCTTTTTTCCTCTTTGTTGTCGAACCCGAAAAGGCTCAAGCCGTCTTCTCTGACCTGAAGGTAAGTGAAAACTCCGCCCTCTTTTTCGGCGGAAAGTTTCGCCAAAAGCGCGGCGGAACACAAAATTTCGTAGCCTATTCCGTTGTTTTCGAGGACTACTCCGCCCTCGAATTCGTCGATGACTTTTCCTTTTATAAACGCTATCATATCTTCCTTATTTTATCCCGAACGGAGAACGAAGCCTGTTCGTCTGCGCGTGAGTGAGAGCAACGGCGAGCGCGTCGGCGGCGTCGTCCGGACGGGGAATTTTTTCCAGCCTTAAAAACGTTTTGACCATCATCTGCATCTGATGCTTGTCCGCTCTGCCGTAACCCGTCAACGCCTGTTTTATCTGAAGCGGAGTGTATTCGTACAATCTGCCGCAATTTTTAACGCACGTGAGCAGAATCACGCCCCTCGCCTGAGCCACGTTGATGCCCGTGGTTATGTTGTTATTGAAAAACAACTCTTCGAGCGCGATTTCGTCAGGCTTGAACTTTGCGGCAAGTTTCTGAACGCCCTCTTCTAAAAGGGCGAGCCTTACGGGCAAAGTTTCTTCCTTGGGCGTTAACACCACGCCGTAATCGACGACTTTGCTCGCGCCTCTTTCGGTTTCGATGACACCGAAGCCCATCGTGGCAAGCCCCGGGTCAATTCCTAAAATAATCATAATCTATTATATTCTATATTAATATATCGAAATAGTCAAGTATTAAACGGCGCGCGGCGCGGCGAAAATTTCTTTTCGCCGCGCCGCGCCCGCAATATCCGTTGATTTTTATCAGTCGGTGATTATTCCGTACCTATACTGTGCGATTTCGAACTCCGCAGTGCATTGTTCGTAACCGCGCGTTGACTTTTTGTATCTCATATAAACGACCGTCACTTTGTCGCCTATGTTGTAACTTCCGTCCACAAGGAAGGTTTCGAGTTTCGCGAGTGTGTCGCTTTCGTATTTGCTCACGTCGATAGACTTGTCGCCTATCTTCACGGAGAGAATAACGTCGCCTTCTTCCATTCCGCCTTTATAGAACGTGCCGTAAATATCGACGCTTTCGATAACGACGTAAGTAGTTGTAGACCACGCAGTGTTAAAGAATTTTTCCGCCGTGAACGTAACGCCGAAATCGTAATTACCCTCTACGTAACCTTTTTCGAGAAGTTGAGTCATTATCGGCTTGACCGTTCCGCAGGGAATAGCAAACGAAAGCCCTTGCGCCGCGGACGACTTGTAACCGGCGTTTACTATGCCGATGAGCGCGCCCGTTTCCGCGTCGAAAAGTCCGCCGCCGGAGTTGCCGCCGTTAATCGCCGCGTCAGTCTGGATGAGCGTCATTTTTCTGTTTTCAACGGTAACGTCACGGTTAAGCGCGCTGACGATACCTTTCGTAACCGTTCCGCCGAGATAGCCGAGCGGGTTGCCGATAGCAAGCACGTCCGCCCCGATAAGAAGTTTATCGCTGTCGCACATCATCTGTGCCGCGGTAAGACCCTCGAAACCATTGTCCTCGGTTGCCGTTATCCAAAGAATCGCAATATCCGAAACGGGATCCGCACCGATGAGTTCGGCTTCGTATTCTTTTCCGTAAATCGACTTCGCCGTCATTTGCGAAGCGTTTTCGATAACGTGATGACAAGTTAAAATCAACGCCTTGTCGTCGTTTCCGTCGTCGTCCGTATCGTCGAACGAAACGATTACGCCGCTGCCGCTGCTCTTGGACTGCCCTACGATACAATAAAGTTCAAGAACGGACGGCCTGACTCTTGCGACCACTTCCGTTGTGGAAGTCGGCTTGATCTCGTCCGCCTCGACGTAACTGATGTTAAAATTCACGTCGCTCGGCAAGCCGTTGCTGCTCGTGTCGACGCTCGTCGATTCCGACGTTTCCGGTCGTGACGACGAGGTGTTTCCGTTAGCAAAAAAATCGCCGGAACAGGAAACGAACGCAAAAAGCATTGCCATCGCAACCAGACAAACGATTATCTTTTTGAACGTGCTTATATTCTTTTTCATTTTTTTGTTTACTCCCGAAAATCCGCTCCCGGAAAACAATCCCAAAAGAGCATGACGGAACGGTCGTTCCGCTTTACGATTTATATTTTAATACGTTTTTATTATCCCGTTATGTTCGAGAAATAATAAAAAAGTGAAAGTTTTTAAAAAGAAACCGCCGGAAAAACCCGGCGGCCCCGCGCCCTGCCCATCGGCAGAGCGTTTCGTCGTTGTTTGTCGAAAATATCCGCCGCGTATTCTTTTGTCTTAAATAATCAGGCAAAGCGTATATAAAGCAACAAAACTTTTCTCTGCAAAACGCGACCCGATGACTTCCGTCAAATATCGCGTTCCGGGTTTTGTTGACTATACTACTATGCCCCGCGTTATGAATTTTATACGACATTTAACGTAAAAATATGCGCGGCGGCGTTCGGAAAATTCCGAACGCCGCCGCGCACCTGTTATATTCTGTTATTTTATTGAAAAGGTTATTTCGATAAAATCAGTTTATCGCTCGCCATCTCCTCGCCGGTTATCGTTTCAAACTTTTCGAGAAGGTCGCCTATGGTGAGTTTTTTCTTTTCTTCGCCTTCCACGTCGAAAATAATTTTACCCGCGTTCATCATAATGAGCCTGTTGCCGTGAGTTATCGCGTCGTTCATGTTGTGGGTTATCATTATCGCGGTGAGTTTATCCCTTTTGATAATCTCGTCCGTAAGCGCAAGCACTTTTTTTGCGGTTTTCGGGTCGAGCGCGGCGGTATGCTCATCCAAAAGAAGCAATCTGGGGTTCGATAAGGAAGCCATAAGAAGGGTTAACGCCTGCCTTTGTCCGCCGGAAAGCGTGCCGACTTTCTGCCCCGTTCTGTTTTCCAGCCCGAGTTCCAGCCCTTTTAAGAGTTCTCTGTACTCTTCCACTTCGCCCTTTTTCATCCCCCACTTCAAGCCGCGGCTTTTGCCCCTTCTTGCGGCGAGAGCGAGATTTTCTTCTATGTTCATATTTGCAGCCGTTCCGAGCAGCGGGTCCTGAAACACTCTGCTGATATAAGCGGAACGCTTGTATTCCCTAAGGCGCGTTATGTCCTTCCCGTCGAGAACAATCGAGCCTTCGTCCGCCGGAAAAACGCCCGAAATCACGTTGAGCATCGTCGATTTGCCCGCTCCGTTACCGCCGATCACCGTGACGAAATCGCCGTCCTTAAGCGTTAAATCAACGCCTTGCAGAGCCTTTTTCTCATTTACCGTGCCTTTATTGAAAGTAAGATGAATATTTTTAAGTTCGAGCATTTTTCTTTCTCCCGGCAATTTTTGCTTTTATCGTCGGAACGCAGAGCGTTATCACGATTATTATCGAAGCGATGAGTTTGAGGTCGTTCGTGTTCATTCCCAGTCCCACCGCGATTGTGAAAATAAGCCTGTAAATCATGCTCCCGAGCACCACGCCGAGAAGTTTGACCCAGAAAGAAAATCTGTTGCCGACGATTAGTTCGCCGATAACAACCGAAGCAAGCCCGATGACGATTGTTCCCGTAGCCATGTTCACGTCGGCGGAAAAATTGTATTGCGCTATGAGCGCGCCCGAAAGCGCGGCCAAGCCGTTACTCATCATAAGCGCGATATATTTCGTCATATCGGTGTTGATACCCTGCGCCTTAGCCATTTTTTCGTTGCACCCCGTCGCTCTGACAGCCGAACCGATCTCCGTGCCGAAAAACCAGTACATAATCGCTATAACCGCCGCTATCGCTATGACGCACGAAATAATAGTGAGAACGTTTTTATCGTCGATAACGCTGAGCGAAAACAGTTTCGCAAACATTCCGTTATACGTCGAAGCAGACGACGGGACGGAAACGTTCGGTTTTTCGCGCAGAATGTGCATGTTTATCGAATACAACGCAGACATCGTGAGAATTCCCGACAAAATCGGCGGTATTTTTAACTTTGTGTTGAGCGTTGCGGTAAGCGCGCCCGCCAAAGCCCCCGCAAGAAACGCGAAAAGCATGGCAAGAAGCGCAGGCAAGCCCGCTTCGATCGAAATTATGGCGACGGCGCCGCCCGTTGCGAGAGATCCGTCGACCGAAAGGTCGGCGAAATCGAGTATTTTATACGACACGTAAACGCCTAATGCAAGCACCGCCCACATAAGCCCTTGCGCCAGTCCTCCCGGCAACGCACGCACGATATCAATTATATTCATTATTTTTTCCCCGATAAATTATTTGGAGTATTCCGCTTTGAGAGCCGCTATGTCGGTGTCCGTGATTTTGAGCGCGGGATTTTTGGCAAGAAGCGCTTTCGCATTGTTCTCGTTTATAACGAACGTTGCCGACTGTTTGTAGTATTCAAAAGGAAGATCGGCGGGTTTCTTTTCTCCGGTAAGGATTTTTATAGCCATTTCCGCAGTCTGAACGCCGAGTTTTTTGTAATCGATGCTTAGCGTGACAAGCGCTTCGTTATCCTCGCACATTCCTTCTTCGCCGGCAACAACCGGGATACCCTTAGGCGTGAGAATGTTGCAGGCGAGCGTCATATTAGCCGCAAGAAGGTTATCGGTCGGTATATAAACGACGTCTATATCCGAGCCGATCGTTTCGACGACCGTCTGAATATCGCTGGTCGCAGTAACTGTGAAATCCTTGGTTTCCAAGCCGATTTTTTCGCATTGCTTCTTTGCAAGTTCGATTTGTTTCTGAGAATTTTCTTCGCCGCCGCAGTATAAGAATCCTACTTTTTTGCAATCGGGAACGATTTTTTTAACGAGAGCGATCTGCTGATCGATCGGAGCCATATCGCTCGTTCCGGTTACGTTAACGCCCGAGATATTTCCCACCACGGGGTCGGTGACGGCGGTGAAAAGCGTGGGGATTTTCGTGGTCGCGGTTGCGAGCGCTCTGGCAGACGAAGTGGCTATGCCGAGAAGCAAATCGCAGTTTTTAGCGACGAGATTGGCGGCGATTGTCTTTTCGTTGTTCTGATCTCCCTGCGCGTTCTGCAGATCGAACTCGATTGTTTTGCCGTTTTCTTCAGCCCATTTGTTGAGAGTTTCGGTGAAACCGTCTCTCGCGGCGTCCAGAGCCGTATGCGTTGCGACCTGCAACACCCCGATTCTGTAATCGGCTTTGGCGGTGTTTCCGCAACCGGTCATGCAAGCCATTCCCACAGCCAGCGTCGCGGCGAGCGCAACGCTTAAAAGTCTTTTTAACGTTTTCATAATAACACTCCTTTGAAAAGCGATTTTTACCGTACAGGAACAATAAGCCGTAACGAATAATACGCCGTCAGGCTGCGTTTTTTCTATTGTTCTGCACGATTCGCGTCGCAAAAAAAAATCGCAGCCCGTTGGCTACGATTCACGACAAGTCATTTCTGACCGCAAAGCAAAAATATCGTAGCCGATTAACAACTAAGACCGCGATAAAAATAAAAGTAAAAACTTGCTTTTGCGATGAATAACATTTTTATTCTTCCCTGCGGCAACGCCGCTCTCCTCAATTCGATGATACAATCATACACCCCGAAATTTTGTTTGTCAAGAATTTTAAGGCGCATAATGAAATTTTGGTATTTTAAATTTTTATCACGAGATATAAGAAAGGTTTATACATTTTATAAACTTCAAGTTTTGGTTGCGCCGCATACTCGTCCCGCTTAAAGCGCACCAAAGAAAAAGACAGGTCAACGACCCGTCTTTTTCTTTGGTGCCCCTTGGCATTTCAAATCCGAATTGTTTTTGCCGTCCGAAAGTTCGGATAGCATAACCGTTCTCGTTCCGTCTTTATAGTTGAACGTGAACGTAATTTTATCGTCGTAAACGTAAATAGCGTTTATAAAACCGTCTATCAGGCGTTGT
>JALETB010000038.1 GCA_022781715.1 Clostridiales bacterium
CTCTTAAGGAAGTCTTGGTGACCGCGGAATACTCGACGGTGCAGTTATCGTATTTCGAAGCGTTGAAGATGGAATCGAAATAACTCTTTGTGACGGTTTCGCCTGTTTTGAGCGCGGGCGAAAAATACTTGTAATAACCGCTGAAACAGATAATGTAAACCTTAGTCGTTTTATTCACCGCCGTTTCGGAGAGCAAACTCAACTCGGGCTGTTCGCTTGCGGAAACTTTGGAAACGTCCGCCGCTTTTTCGGTATGCCAGCCAAGAATAAAACGAACCTTGCCAAAACGTCGCAATTTCCGCGCTTTTTGTCAAATTCTCGCTTGAAGTACGGCAAGTACATCTGCGTTCGCCTTTACCAAAAATCATCGGAAATATCGGCGTTTTGGTTGCAGGCAAGTCTGGCGGCGAGATTTTAGGCTAAGACAAGGCACGCGAGCGGGTTAATACTTGATGTATAAGCCGCGAGCGTAACGAAGTATTAGTCAAAAACTCGCCGTCAGACCATAGTTCGTTTTATTCTTGGCTGGCATAGCAAGAAGTCGGGGATAAAGAAGTTTTTTTGAATAATCAATATATAATATTGTCACGCGGCGGCGTTCGGAATTTTCCGAACGCCGCCGCGTTTTTACCTGAAAAGATATTACGCCCCGAAAATTTCGGCTTCGGGTATAAAAACAATCGCGTTTGGTTATAATCTCATTGCCGAAAGGCGTACGGCGATAAAAATGTCGATGTGAACGGCGCCGTCTGAGCGTCGGCAATATTAAAATAAAAAAGAGGATTATTCTATGAAAAAATTTTGCATAACTTTGGAATTACTAATCATAATACTTGTGATGATAGCGTGCGGCACGGGAAGCGGCGTAAGCGAAAACACGGAATATCTGCGGATACATATCCGCGCGAATTCCAACAGCGATTACGACCAGAGCGTCAAGTATAAAATAAGAGACGACATTGTTCCTTATTTAACCCCGTATCTTGCGGATTGTCAAAGTAAAGACGAGGCTGCGGACGTAATATCCTCTTTGAAAAAGGATATGGAAAAAAGAATCGACGAAATACTCAGAACCAACGGATACGGGTATTCTTCCTCCGTTAAAATAAGGAACGAAAAATTTCCCACGAGAGTATACGGAGATCTGACTTTGGAAACGGGATATTACGACGCGGTTATCGTTGAACTCGGAAAAGCGGAAGGCGACAACTGGTGGTGCGTCGTATATCCGCCGCTCTGTTTTACGTCGGGCGAGAACGTTAAGTACCGTTCGAAGATAGCAGAGATAATAGCCGATTGGAAAAAGAAAAAAGGATGACGTTTCGCCGATTTATCGGTTTGTCGCTTTGTCGATTTTGCCGTCCGAACACAGGCTTCGGGCAGACGATATCACGCAGACGATTTTACGCAGACGAAAATCCCTTTTTCTTTGCCCGACGGCAAAATCTAATAAGAAAAAGGAGTTGTGCAAAATGAACAGAAAAATCACAAAACTTGCTTTTTTTGCGGTAATTCTTGCGCTTTGCTGCACGTTTTCGGCTGTTATAATTCAGCGGAACGCGCGTGACGCGGTAAAAATCGGAACGGACGTTGTCGAAACGCTCGCTTTAAAACAGGGAAGCACGGGTTCTACCGTAAAACAAGTACAACAAAAACTAAAAAACTGGGGCTATTACAGCGGCGCGGTAGACGGAATTTTCGGTTCCGGAACGCGTAAAGCCGTGGTTTTATTCCAGAAGAAAAACAAACTCACCGCCGACGGAATAGTCGGAAGCAAAACGCTCGAAGCACTCGGAATTTACGTGAGCCAGACTTCGCAGAAGCAGAATTCCGTTTACACGAATTCGGACATCAATCTTCTGGCAAGGCTGATTTATGCCGAAGCGCGCGGAGAAACCTATTCCGGTCAGGTCGCGGTGGGCGCTGTCGTTTTAAACAGGGTTAAGAGTTCGTCTTTCCCGAACACCATTTCGGCGGTTATCTATCAGCCTTACGCATTCACCTGCGTGAGCGACGGACAGATAAACATGTCGCCGAACAGCACGGCTATTTCCGCCGCGAAGGATGCTATGAACGGTTGGGATCCGTCTTACGGAAGCCTTTATTATTACAACCCGGCAGTCGCGACGAGCAAATGGATATTCTCGAGGAAAACCGTGGTGACGATCGGATCGCACGTGTTTGCGCTTTAAGGAGGGGTAATTATGGAAGAAAGGAAAGATAACTTTAAGGAAAACAGTGCGATAGAAAAAGTAGAAAACGCGTCTCTCACAACCGAAACCGCTCCGCCGGCAAAACGTAAGCCCGGCGTGAAAAAGGCGAGCGCTATGAAGAAAAAGCCCGAAACCGGTAAAAAGACGGAAAAACAGACCAGGAAAACCAACGAACAGGTAAGGGAAGAAAAGGCTAAAGCAAAGTATGCCGCGGCGGAAGAAAAGAAGAAAAAGCAAGCCGAAGCAAAAAAGAAGAGAGAACAAGCCAAAAAGGCGAGAATCGAGGCTAAAAAAGCGAAAGCGGCTGCGAGAAAAGAAAAACAACGCAGTCTGAGAGAGTTGCGTATTGCGAAAAAGGAAGAAAGAATCAAACGCCGCGAGTTCCTCAAAAACGAAAGCAAAGAGGACAGACAGAAACGCCTTGCCGCGGAAAAGCAGGCTAAACTTAAAATAAAGGCGCAGAAAGCCGAAAGAAGAGCCGAACTCAAAAAGGCGAAAGCCGAAAGAGCGGCGGAAATGAAAAGACAGAAGCAAGCCGCAAGGCATGAAAGAAAGATGAAGAAAGCCGAAATGAGAGAAAGACGCGGCAGAGAAAATCGTTCGAGAGGCGTGGGCGGATGGCTCGCCGCGGTTATCTCGCTCGGTTGCTCCGTTCTCGTCCTCGGTTCGGTTCTTGCGTTGTCGCTTTTCACCGACGTGTTAAGTTTCGGCAAAAAAGACGGCGGAACGGAAGCCGCCGAAAGAGCGTTTTACGATCTTGTCGGTTACGTCGACAATATCGAAACGAATATGTCCAAACTCTTTGTCGCGAGCGACAGCGAAAGTCAGCAGAAGATTCTCGGAGATCTTATGGTTCAGAGTAATCTTGCAGATTCGTCGCTTGCCGCGCTGCCTGTTATGGATGAATCCAAGCACTATGCGTCCAAGTATATAAATCAGGTCGGCGATTATGCAAAATACCTCAATAATCGACTTATAGACCAACAAACGCTGACTAATGAGGATTTGGACAGGCTTGTGGAACTCTATAACGTGAACACCGATCTGAAAGAGGCTCTCACCACTTTGTCTGCAAGAGTGAACGAAGAATATGATTTCGATTTGCTTAAGGACAACAACGCGAACGACATTATAATCGCGCAGTTCAACGATTTCGAAAAAGGCGCGGTCGATTATCCCGAAATGATTTACGACGGAGCATTTTCCGACGGGGTGAACAATAAAGAAGTCAAAGGGCTTTCCGGCGAAGAAATCGACGAAACGGCTGCCGTGGAAAAGTTTAACAAGATTTTCGCGGAATACGGCGAACTCGACCCGACCGTTATGGGTATGACCGAAAATAGCGAAATAATCTGCTACAATGTCACTTCGATGACCGAAGGCGGAGAAATTTATGCGCAGATATCCAAAATCGGCGGCGAACTCGTTATGTTCAACGCATACAGAGAATGCGGCGAAGAGAAACTTTCCGAAGAGGAATGCATCGCAAAAGCGGGCGAATTCCTCGAAAAACTCGGCTATAAAGACATGAAATGCGTCTGGAATTATGCTTCCGGCGGAACGGAACATCTTAATTTCGCTTACACCGAAAACGGAGTGGTAATGTATCCCGATCTTGTCAAACTGAACGTTTGTATGGAAACGGGCGTCGTCACCGGACTCGACGCGGACAATTATTATATCAACCACACCGACAGACTTATCGGCAAGGCAAAACACGATATGGGCGAAGCGTTCGATAAAGTGAACGTAAAACTCGACGTTCAGGACGAAAGAGTTACCGTTATCCCTCTCGGAAACGGAAGAGAAACCCTCGCTTACGAATTCATCGGAACTTATAACGGTTCGGTTTATTACGTCTACGTGGACGCCGACACCTTGAAGGAAGTCGAGATTTATAAAGTGGTCGATACCGAACAGGGCAGATTGCTTATGTAATTGCTTAAACGACCGACTTTTTAAATCGAAACGGACCGCTAAATGCGATTAATGATTTTTGAGCCGACGGCAAAAGAATTTAA
>JALETB010000045.1 GCA_022781715.1 Clostridiales bacterium
TGTACGTACTTCAAGCAAAGATTTGCCGAAACAGGCAAAAAAGACGACTTTAAGGCTTGATGGGATTCGATTCTTGCTCGGCATCCGCATAAATCGGTTTATCACCGCAAAAATAGTTAGTGATGACGAATGGAATCCCTAGAAATTCCGCTCCTATTAAAAATAAACGGAGATACGTTTCCGTATCTCCGCATAAGTTTGTAAAAATTCGATAAACTCCGATAAACCCGACAGATTATCTCTTCGAGAACTGAGGAGCCTTTCTTGCTTTCTTCAAGCCGTACTTCTTTCTTTCCTTCATTCTCGGATCTCTCGTAAGGAATCCCGCCGCTTTAAGCGCGCCGCGAAGTTCCGGCTGAGCCTCGATGAGGGCTCTCGAGATACCGTGACGGATAGCACCCGCCTGACCGGTGAAACCGCCGCCGATTACGTTTACGAACACGTCGTAAGCCGATTCCGTACCCGTGAGGGCAAGGGGCTGACGAATGATGAGTTTTAAAGTGTCGAGATCGCAATACTCATCGATGCTTCTGTCGTTGATGGTGATTACGCCCGTACCGCCGGGAATAAGTCTTACTCTCGCAATCGCGCTCTTTCTTCTTCCCGTTCCCCAGAACTGAACTTTCTTTTTAACTGATGCTTTTGCCATAATAACTTATTTCCTCCGATTATCTCTCAATGTTGAGCGTTTTGGGTTGCTGAGCCTGATGATTATGCTCCGCTCCCTTATATACGCGGAGTTTGGTAAGCATTTGTCTGCCGAGGCTGTTTTTGGGAAGCATGCCCTTAACCGCTTCGTAAACGGCAAGGTCGGACTTCTCCGCCATCATTCTCGAATAGGGAACCTGCTTCAATCCGCCGATATAACCCGTGTGATAAGTGTAGAACTTCTGCTCGAGTTTCTTTCCCGTAAGGACAACCTTATCGCAATTAACTATGATAACGAAATCGCCGCAGTCAACGTTCGGAGTGAACGTGGGCTTGTTTTTTCCGCGAAGAACGGACGCAACCTGAGAAGCAAGTCTGCCAAGCGATACGCCTTCCGCGTCGACGATATACCATTCTCTTTCTACCGTCTGGCTTTTTGCCATATAACTTTTCATCTGAAAATCTCCAAATTTTATTTTTTATACAGGAAAAAAGCATTTCGGAGGGGCTAGTTCTTCCATGGTGATTTCCTTAGCCGCCGCGTTTCCCGTAGTTCCACCCGATTTTATCGGATTTTATCAGGAATAGCAACGTCCCGCCGCGCAAGGCATAATTATCCCTCGCACGATTACGCCATAATATTTTATGTTATTTAAATTTATTTGTCAAGCGTTTTACGCGTAATATACAAAAAATTTTACGGTTTTCGACCGTTAAAATCAGCCGCAGCAGCATGCCAGACAATAATAAAACGAACCGTGGTCTGACGGCGAATTTTATACTTGGCTGGCATAAATCAGCCGTCGTATTCCACCGATTTCAGCGTAAGCCCTTGGGCGGGCATCGTTTTCCCCGCAAGGCTTCTCTCGCCCTTTTCAAGCATTTCGTCCACGTCCGCGGCGGTAATTTTGCCCTCGCCCGCGGCAACGAGCGTTCCCGCCATGATTCTGACCATGTTATAAAGGAAACCGTTGCCCGTCACCGAAAAGACGATTTCGTCTCCGTGCGCCGCAACTTCCGCGCGATGAATCGTTCTCACCGTGGTTTCCACCGACGAATTTGCCGCGAGGAAACACCTGAAATCGTGTTTGCCGACGAAACGCGCCGCGGCTGAGTTCATCGCCTCTATATTCACCGGGTAACCTATCTGCGCGGCGTAACGCGATTTGAGCGGGCGCGGAAACGGCGAAACATACATATGATATTCGTAAGTCTTTTTCTTTGCGGAAAAACGCGCGTTGAAATTATCGTCCGCGCGCTCGCTCTTAACGATTTTCACGTCGGCGGGCAGCACGGCGTTGAGAGCGTTTGAAAATTTATCGGCAGGCACCGCGGAGTTCGTGTCGAAATGAGCGACCTGCCCGAGGGCATGCACGCCCGCGTCGGTTCTTCCGCTCCCGATAAGTTTGACCGTTTCGCCGGTAACTTTCTCTATCGCGTCGGTAATCACCTGCTGAACCGACGTTCCGTTCGGCTGAATCTGCCAGCCGCAATAATTCGTTCCGTCGTATTCTATTGTAAGTTTAATCCTCATAAAAGCCGCCTATAAGTCGATTATTTGCCTGTTTTGAAAAACAACGGCAACAGTTTGCAATTTCGCGTCGGCAGTTCAGAAAATAACGGCAACGATTTGCGCGTAGGGATTCCATTCGTCATCACTAATTACCGAAAAGGCGTCTTTTTCGCCATTTCCCGCGACCGTTCGGGCGCAGTACGTACAGTACAGCAACCCTCACGCTCGCAAAAAATCATCAAAAAATGCGCTCTTTTCGGTGCGTAGCATTTTTGCGGATGAGAAACCGACCGCAACGCGGCTCGTTTAGGCAAGGCAAACGCCCGAAGTTGTACT
>JALETB010000047.1 GCA_022781715.1 Clostridiales bacterium
GAAGGAAGTCGAGATTTATAAAGTGGTCGATACCGAACAGGGCAGATTGCTTATGTAATTGCTTAAACGACCGACTTTTTAAATCGAAACGGACCGCTAAATGCGATTAATGATTTTTGAGCCGACGGCAAAAGAATTTAACGTCTTTTGCCGTCGGCTCGGCTTTTTAATTGACAAAAATCAAGTTTTGTTTTATAATATAGTTTATAGGTCGGAACCTCTTGTCGATTCATGTTTACCGCACGGTAAACAATGTATAAAATGTGTGATAATCGACTTAGAGGCCGACTTATTGAGAGAAAAACATAAAATGGAGTTAAAAATGGAAAAACATATCAAACTTGTCACGTTTCGCGTTAACGAAATAGAATTCAAATTCAACGGGGCGATTAAACCCGACACTCAGTTTCGCATCGTTCCGAAAATCGAAAGCAAACTCGGGCAGAACGGAAAGAATCTTTTCGTCAATCTCTCGGTGAGAGTAAACGAAGATATCTCTTCGCCTGTTCCGTTCAATCTTAACGTGGTTATGTTCGGGCATTTCATCGCCGAAAAAGAAGCGGAGCAGAGAGTTTATATCGAAGAGGCGATCGACACGCTTTATCCGTTTCTTCGCGCCGCGGTTTCTTCGTTCACGGCGAACTGCAACATTCCGCCTTACGTTCTGCCGATAATCGGCTCGAGCGTTCTTCAGGAGAGTCCCGCAAAAGCGGATAAAGAAAAGGAGAATATAAACTAATGAAAAAATTTATTAAGGAATTCGGGGATTTTATCAAAAGGGGTAACGTTCTCGATATGGCTGTCGGCGTAATCGTCGGCGGTGCGTTCACGGCAATCGTAACCGCTCTCTCGAACGGTATTTTAAAGCCCTTCATCAACTGGATAATCTGGCTTTGCAACGGCAAAAACGAAGGTTCGCTCGAGAGTATTTACACGGTGCTTCACGGAGTTACGGGCGCGGACGGAAATCTCGATCTCGCCAATTCCATTTACATAGACTGGGGCGCGTTTATTTCCGCGATCATCAACTTCCTGCTTATCGCGTTCGTTGTGTTCACGATCGTTAAAGTGATAAATCACGCATCCGAAAAACTCAACGTCAACGCAATCATGAAGGAATCGATGGAGAAAAAACTTGCGAAGGGCGGGGAGCTCACCAAGTCCGAAAAACGCTGGGTGAAGAGAATGAAGGCTTATCGTCCGGAATTTGTACCCGCTCAGTTGCAGCCCAAGGCGGAAGTTAAAGAACCCGAGCCGCCCGCTCCCACCGAAACGGAAAAACTTCTCGCGGAAATTCTTGCGGAACTTAAAAAAGAAAACAAATAATCACAGGGATTTAGTTTGCTTCCCTGATTTAAGGTAAAACTTATGAAATCGACGCGATGCGCCCTTTTCGAGGGGCTTTCGGACGGGGAGATATCCGCCGTCGCGGAAAAGATAAAATTTGCATATAAAACTTTTTCGCGCGGGGAGGAAATCTTCGTTTACGGAAACGACGACGGAAAACTCTGCCATCTCGCCGAAGGCGTTGCGGAAACGATTCGCACGGATGAAAACGGCGCGGTCGCGCTCATTGAGAGATTTTTTGCGGGCGCGGCGTTCGGCTACGGCGAGGGAAAGGAACTCGGCAGGGATTATGCCGTCGTCGTTGCGAAAACAAGGTGCGCAGTGTGGATTGCCGACGTTCGCGGCGTCGACCTTAAAACTCTTCCTGCGGGATTTCTGGTCAATCTGCTCGGCTGTCAGCAAAAAAGGCTTGCCGGTTTCGCCGCGCGGACGAACGTTCTGCTCGGAAAAACCATAAGGGACAAGTTGCTTTGTTATTTCCGGAATTGTGCCGATGAAGCGGGGAGTGATTGTTTCGATCTGAAGATAACCTTAACCGGGCTTGCGGATCTCATTTTTGCGGACAGAAGCGCGATGATGCGTGAAATCAAAAAACTCCGCGACGACGAGATTGTTAAGATAGACCGAAAGAAAGTTACGATGGTTAAAAAAAATCTTAGGGATTCCATTCGTCATCACTAATCAATATATACAACATCACTAATCAATATATACAATATAATACGCCCGTGGCGTTTCGTTAACGAAACGCCACGGGCGTTGTTTTTAACGGTATTTAGTTGTAATTTACCTTATTCCGCCTGCTTTCCGGAATGCGAGTTGTAATCGTTAAGTTCGTCGCGGAGTGCGTTCTTGCTCTTGAACGAAAGAAGGAAACTGTATTTCTGTTTGATTTTTTCGGCTCTGAGTTTGATGGAAAGTTTGAATTCCTCGAACTTGACGACCACGTTGTTTTCCTTTGCCCAGGAGCGGATTTTGTTCACCACGTTGAACGAATAGAAAACATCGATGATGAAGATTCCGAAGTAAATACCTATAAAGAAAGAGTAAATTTCGTTAAGATTTATCCAGTTGACGAGATTTATCAGCATCGGGTGAATGAAGATATAATACGCCGCGCCGATAACGCCCCAGAAAAACGTGAACAACGGACAAATTATGCCCTGAATGTTGCCCGGGCGTTTGGAGTAATCCCAAAGTTTAACTTTAAGTCCCACGATGAAGATAAGACCGGTTATATATTCGATAAGCGTCATAACCACGGTTATGAGCAGAATCACGAACATCTTTTGCAGAATCTCGTTCTGAATAAAACCGTAGTCCAAAGAACAAATTATATAAAGGAAAACCACGCCGGTGCCGTACAGGGGCAGGCACGGACCCGCAAGAAATCCCGGGTTAACCCATTTTTTATGCGCGAATCTGCGGAAAAAAAGTTCTATGACCCAGCCGCAAGTTCCGCCTACGATAAACAGCAGGCATAACGTTATAAATGTTTTCATTGTTAAACCTCCGCGCTTTGCGTTTGCCGCCAAGCGAGAACTTTTTTTGTGACGATATCCGAGCCTGTTTTATACGAACGAGGCTTATTTTATACGAACGAGTTCTCTACGGTTATTATCGCGTTGAGTTTCCCGTCGTAAAGTTTGAGTTTCTCGTTCACCGCTTTTTTGATTAGGCGAGCGGGTATTTTGTTTCCGGGCGGAGTAACGAGGTCGAAAATAACGTTTGCGTGAGTGTCGCCCTCATTCATTCTGAAATCGTGCAGAGAAAAATCGGGGTTTATCTCTTTAACGATTTTCACGCACTCTTCCTTTATCGCGTTTAGCCTCGGACTTGTCGTCACAACGGGGTCCATGTGAATGGTTGCCAGACAGTTGAACTTTTCTTCAAGTCCGCGTTCCACGTTGTCTACCACGTCGTGCAGTTGCAGGATATTTCCCTCGGCGGGAACTTCCGCGTGAAGCACGATGATTTTTCTGCCGGGACCGTAATCGTGAATCATAAGGTCGTGAATACCGATTATTTTCGTTTTGTCGTAATTCTGAACGTAATCGGCAACGCCTTTGACAAGCGCGGGATCGGGTGCTTCGCCGAGAAGCAAATCCACGACGCTCTTTATCGATTTTATCCCGGAAACGGCGATAAACAAAGAAACCACCGCTCCGGCGAAACCGTCGAACGGAACGTTCTTCACAAACAGCGAAAGAATGGTGGAAACGAGAACCACGGTCGTCGCCATACAGTCCGAAATGCTGTCCGCGGCGGTGGCGAGCATAGTTACCGAATTGATTTTTTTGCCGATCGTTCTGTTAAGAACGGCAAGATAAAACTTGGCGGCGATAGAAAGCGCGAGGATAACGAAAGTTATCGCAAGCGTAACCGTCGATTGTTCGGAAGACGTTTCCCACGTGATGATTTTTTCGAGGGAAGTCATAAGCAGTTGAACCGCGACGATCAATATGATGATCGAAACGCCCAGCCCGGCGCAATATTCCATTCTGCCGTGACCGAACGGGTGTTCCTTATCCGGCTTTTTCTCCGAAAGTTTGAAGCCGAACAGCGTGATTATCGAACTGCCCGCGTCGGAGAGGTTGTTGATACCGTCCGAAACGATCGAAACCGCCCCCGAAAGCAAACCGGAAATTATCTTCGCAAGGCATAAAACAATGTTTACGATAATGCCGACGGCACCTGTTTTAAAGCCGAATTTAGCCCTGACTTCGGGTTTTGAAAGTTCCTCTTCGTTAAATTCATTCAGTTTTTTGGTCATAATTCACCGTTACGGCGGAGCGAAATCCGTCGCTTTGAAAATGTGTTGGTCGCTGTTAAACGAGGATTCCGTCGCCTTGAAAATTATTCTTTTTCGGTTTCCTCTTCTTCTGTGTGATGAATTTCCACTTTCACTTCAAGAACTTTTTTCAACGTTCTTTTAGTCACGGTCACCGTGAGATTGTTGTAGTCGAAAGTGTAGCCTATCGGCGGAATATCTCCCGAACGCTCTATTATCCAGCCGCTGACGGTGTTGGAATCGCTCTCTTCATCCTCTTCCTGCGAGAAAATTTCGCAGAATTCCGAAAGTTCGGCGTTTCCGTCGACGAGATAATGATCGTCGTCGAGTTTGGTGAAGTAGTCCACCACTTCGTCGTGTTCGTCCCATATCTCGCCCACGAGTTCTTCGAGAATATCTTCGAGCGTGACAATGCCGAGCGTGCCGCCGTATTCGTCCACGACGGTCGCCATATGAACCTTCTGCTTCTGCATGCTTCGAAGCAGCGTGGAGATTTTCATATGTTCCGTGGCGAGAGCCATGGACGTGACTATGCCTTTGATGTTGGCAACGCCCGCCGTGTACGCCGCGTAAAAATCTTTTTCGTGTATCATTCCGATGATGGTGTCGATAGAGCCTCTGTAAACGGGCAATCTCGAAAAACCGTGTTCGGAAAATACGAGCCCTATATCTTTCATCGGGGTGTTTTCTTCCACCGCGATGACGTTAACTCTCGGAACGAGTATGTCGCCGACTTCCGCGTCGTTGAATTCGATCGCGCTCGAGATAAGTTCGGTTTCGTTGTTGTCGAGAGTGCCGTCCTCCTTCGCTTCTTCTATGTAGGTGAGCAGTTCTTCTTCTGTTATAACGTCGTCCGACTTGAACTTGAAAATCTTTCTCAAAAGAATTTTCCACCCCGTGAAAATCATGTTCAGCGGGTAGAGAATTATCGTTAAAAAGCCGATGATCGGCGTTACGAACATGGCCACCTTTTCGGGGAATTCTTTCGCGAGCGTTTTGGGCGTGATTTCGCCGAAAATAAGAACCGTTACCGTCGAAATAATCGTCGACATCGTCGCCGCGAGGCTTGCCGAACTGACGAAAATTTCCGTAAACAGCAATGTGGATATCGTGGCGAGCGTCAGATTGACTATGTTATTACCGATTAAGATGGTATAGAGCAATCTGTCGTAATTTTCAACGTAATGCAAGGCTTTTTTTGCCGATTTGTTTCCGTCGTCCGCTATAACTTTCATTCTCGCGCGGTTGAGGGAAGTAAAAGCCGTTTCGGTTGCCGAAAAGAATGCCGATAAAATAAGCAAGATAATCAGAATGATTACGTAAACCGTAATATTCTGGCTTCCGGGAGGGGGTTGTGTGTCTGTGTCCATAAATAACTCCTTAATAAAAAATATATAAATACTTATAAATAAATATAAGTAGAGGTCATTATATCACAAATATTTTTTTTTGTAAATCTTTTTGCGCGAGTAACTTCGCAATTGTAGGCAAGAAATACGGATTGGCCGAGGAAAGACAAAAATATTTCACGATATTCACGAAAAAAAAGTTGACATAAAACTGCCTTTATTTTATAATTTAGACAGCGTTGAAATTATTTCCTGCGCAATAAAATAAATAGGTGGAGTCTGTCGATTGATTTAGGGATGACGAATCGAATCCCTGCAATAAAATTTCGGCAGATTTTTTTATAAGTCGAAGCGGCGACGGAAGAATCGGAAAAAACGTCGCCGAATCGGAGGTTAAAATGATAGAAGAGGTTTTGAAAAAGGTTTCTTCGAGTGAGGAAACGGCTAAAAAAATACGCGCGGAAAGCGACGAAAAAGCAGCCGGAATACGCACTCAGGCGGACAGAAAAGCCGCCGAAATTAAAGAAAACGGCGCGTCGGACGCGAGGGTGAAACGCCTTGCTGCAGTTCAGAACGCGAAAATGAACGTTGCCGCCCGTTTTGAGGACGAAAAGAAAAAATATCGCGCGGAAGCCGAAAAGTTCAAAGCCGAAAAGAGCGGGAAAGCCGAAGAAGCGGCAGAAATGCTGTTCGGGAGGATAAAAAATGGCGATTGCTGAAATGTCCGCGCTTTCGCTCGTCGCGCTGATTTCCGATAAGGACAAGGTTTACGACGCACTCGTCGCAACCGGCGCGGCGCAGATAAAAACGCAACAGGAGCGTGAGCAAACCGTTCCGCTCGCCGCGAAGGACACCGCGGAATTGCGGCAGAAAATCGACAGGGCGAAAAAGAGCCTCGAATTTCTGACGGACGAAATAGAATTTTTGCCCAAAACCGAGCGGGGAGAGGGCGTGATCAAAGACGGATTCGCCGTCACCACGAGCGAGTTTATGGCTACGGGAGAGCGGAGCGACGAGATTGAAAAAATTCTCGACGAAATCGACGCTTTGTCGGCTGAGAAAAACTCTCTCAGGGCGCGCTCGGCAAAGGTGAACGAGCAGATAAAAAGTTACGAGCCGTATGCCGACCTGAAACTGAAATTTTCGGAAGTATCCGACACGAAAACCGTCAAGGTTTATCTCGGAACGGTGACGTCGGATAAAATCGATAAATGCCTTTCTGAACTCGGAGAAATCGAATGCTGCGAAGCGTTCGCCGAGTGTGATGGTAAGGACGGAACGGTTCTCTCCGTCGCCGTTTATCGGAAGCAGAGCGAAGAGGTTGAAAAAGTCCTTTCCGCGTGCGGTTTCACCAAGTGTCAGTTCGCGGGAGATTTCACCGCGACGGAAAAAATCGGCGAGTTAAACGCCGGACTTAAAGAGATCGACGAAGGGTTTTTAAGCGTTGCGTTCCGCGCCGCAAAACTTGCGGAACAATCGCGAGAAGTCAAGGTATATGTCGATTATCTCGGATATTTGATAGAAAAAGCCGACGCTGACGGAACGCTTTTCGCCACGATGGAAACGTTCGTTATGGAAGCGTTCGTGCCGACGGAAAAGGTCGACGAAGTTAAGTCGGCGATAGAAAAAGCGACGAGGGCGTGCGAGATAGAAACAAAGGTCGTCCCGCGCGACGAGTTTGCGCCCACGCTTATGAAAAACAAGAGCGCGGTGGCAAATTTTGAGGCGGTCACGAACATGTATTCCGTTCCGGCTTACGGCGCGCTCGACCCGAACGCGGTGATGTCGTTTTTCTTCTCTCTGTTCATGGGGCTTATCATGGCGGATTTCGGATACGGAATTCTGATGATCGTCGGCGGATTTTTGTTCGCGGCGAAACAGAGAAAAGGCACGACGCTTTATCGCATGGCAAAGGTCTTTGCTTACGGCGGAATCTTCGCCTGCATATTCGGCGCGTTGTTCGATAGTTGGCTCGGATATCCGCTGCTCAGAACGATTTTCGGCGAAGGCTCGGAATATTGCGCGTTTTACGCTGAATATCTCGACGCGATCAATTCTCCCGCAAATATCGCGGGGATAACCGTTCCGCAGATGCTTTTATGGTGCCTGGGGCTCGGCGCGGTGCAGATCGCGGTCAGTCTGATAATGAAAACCGTTCAGTGCTTCTCGAGAAAGCAATATTTTGAAGGAGCTTTCTCGGGCGCGGTGTGGGCTGTCGGTTTGCTCGCGTTCGTCGTCGCCGTTTTCGGAATGGCTTCCGATAACGCGTTTTTAACAAAATACGGCGCGTATATAGCGATCGGGCTTATCGCGCTCGGAATTCTCACTTCGGGCGTTACCGAAAAGGGAATCGGCAAAATAATCAAGCCGTTCTCTTCCGTTTACGGATTGATAAACTACGCTTCGGATATTCTCAGTTACGCCCGTCTTTACGGGCTTATGCTTTCCGGCGCGCAGATCGCTTCGATATTCACCAACAACCTTGCCATCGAACTTCTTTTCCCGCAGGGCGCGATCGGAGTTATATTCGGCGTCGTGATAATAATTATCGGCAACGTTTTCAACCTGGCGATGAGCCTTCTCGGCGCGTTTATTCACGATTCGCGTTTGCAGTACGTCGAGTTCTTCGGGCGTTTCTACGAGGGCGAAGGCGAACTTTTTACCCCGCTCGGTCATAGCGGCGAATACACTTATTTCGTTTCGTAATAACCGGGCAGCGAACATAATTCGTTTTGCGGCGGCTCGGCAACGAGCGGCGAAACGCGCTTGTTTCATTTTGCAATAAATCGGCAACGGACGGTAAAAATCCGCCTATAAGTCGATTATTGAATATAATTAACAGAAAAACAATTTCGGAGGAAATTAAAAATGGAAAAATTTATCGGCATTTTGGGTCTCTCGCTTTGTATGATCCTTTGCGGCGCCGGTTCGGCGTTCGGTCTTTATAAAACCGGTTCTGCCGCCGCGGGCGTGCTTTCGGAGGATAACAAAAAGTTTTCCAAAATCATCGTTCTCGCTCTTCTCCCCGCAACGCAGGGTATTTACGGCTTTGTTCTCGCGGTTATGAAGATCGGCGCGATTGCTCAGGGCTGGAATCTTTTCGGCGCGATGATAGGTCTCGGCGTAACGGGTATGCTTTCGGCAATTCTGCAGGGTATAACCGCTTCGTCCTGTATTTACGCGGTCGGCAAAAACTCCGCCGGTTCCGGTAAGTACGTCCTGTTCCCGGCGATGATCGAGTTCTACGCGATTCTTTCGCTTGTTCTCGGCATAATGATTCCCGTAGCGTAAGACGATAAACGAAATTTTCGTAAAACAGACATGGAAGAAAAAAAGGATATTTATTCGGCGATAATTGCCGACGCGGAACTTTACGCGGCGGAAACCGTGAAAGCCGCGGAAGAATACGCCGGATCTAAACTGAAAGAAGCCGAATTCGAGGTTCAGACCTTCGCCGTTTCGCAGGACGAACTTGCGGGAAAGGAAATCGCGGATATCGAGGCGAAAAACGCCGCCGCGGAAAGAATGGAAAAGAAAAAGATAATTCTTGCGGCAAAGGTCGAACTTTTAAACGAGGTTTATAGCAGGCTCGAAGCGAAACTCGGCACGATGAAAGGCGACGAACTCACCCGCTTTATCGAAAAACTTATCGAAAAGTATGCCGCGACGGGCGACGAAATCGTCGTTGCGGCAAATTCCGCCGTCGGCGCGGATAAAATTGCGGAGTTGCAGGTTTGCAAAAAACTCGGGCTTAAAGTCGTCGGCGGGGGTGCGTTTTCGGGCGGATTTATAATAAAAGGTAAAACGTTCGACCAGGATCTTTCTTTCGCCGCGATAGTGGGTTCGGTCAGAGAAAGCACGGAATCGGAAGTTTCCGCAAAATTATTCGGTTGACGCGTTCGTTCGTTATGCCGGCGAAATCAACTGCCGGCGGCAGATAGCCGATTGCGACAGATAACCGATTGCGACAACCGATATATATATGCGACAACCGATATATAATTAAGGACTATAATATGGCAAAAAGAGATATGACTTTTTTGAACGGTATAATAAAATCGCTCGAAAAAGAACTTCTTGCGCCGGCGACGCTTATGAGAATAATCGAAGAGCCGGACTATAAAAGCGCGTTCCGCGCGCTTAAGGAGCAAGGATTCGGAAGGAACGCCGTGGCAGACGACGCGGATTCGGAAGCGATTCTGCAAGCCGAAACGCTTGCGCTCGACGATTTCGCGCGCGAATTTTCGCCGGGTGACGAATACTCGGAATTTTGTCTTGCCGGGATAGATTTTTATAATGCGGAAAGGCTTCTGCGCTCTGAACATATCAAGGGTTTCGGTTTCGTTCAGACGAGAACGGGGCTTATCGGCGACGTAGCCGCTGCGCTTGAAACTTGCGAAAAAAACACGAAATACGGGAAAGCAGGTCAAAGCGGCGGGAAGGACAAAAACGCCCTTCCGTATGAACTTGTTTCCGCTTACGCCGAAGGGAAAGCCCTTTTCGAAAGCGGCAAAGCGAGCGGTGCGGAAATTTCGTCAATTTTCATCAGGGCGCGTTACGCGAGACTTCTGAAAAAATGCGGCGGGCAACTCAACGCATTTTTGAAAAACGAGATAGACTGCAAAAACATCTCAACGGCTCTCCGCGCAAAAACGCAGGACGAAATCGATAAACTTTTCATCGGTGGCGGGAGTCTTAAAAAAGAGGATATCGATTTCATATTCTCTCAGGACGCAGACAAAACCGAAAAGAGATTCGCGTTCACTCCGTTTGCCGACGTGATAGCGACGGCGGAAAAAGAAAAAGCCGCGGGGCTTCCGCTCGTTCGTTTCGAGGCGGAGGCGGACGGATTTGCGCTTAAGGAACTCAAAAAGAAAAAGTACGAAACAGAAGGCGCGACGCCTTTCGTTCTTTATTATCTGTATAAATCCGCGGAGATAAAAAACGTGAGAATAATTCTTACGGGGAAGCGCGCGGGCGCGTCCGCGGAGGACATAAAAAGGAGGCTCAGAACCGGTTATGACGGGTAAGATTGCGATAATCGGCAACGGTGAAAGCGCGCTTGCTTTCAAAGCCGGCGGAGTGGACGCTTTTTTTGCGGACGACGAAAAGGAAGCGAGGGAACTCCTTAAAAAACTTGCCAGAACGTATAAGGTGATTTTCGTTACGGAAGATCTCGCCGAGAAAATGGACGATCTGATAACGAGAATGTTAGAGCAGCCTTATCCTGCGATAGTTCCCGTTCCGTCCGACAAAGGCGGCAGCGGCTACGCGGCGGGAAAAATGAAGCAGTATGCCGAAAAGGCTTTGGGCGCGGACGTTTTGTTCGGAAACGAAAAACGCTCTAAATAATTGAGGGAATAACAATGCAAGGAAAAATCATAAAGGTTTCAGGGCCGCTCATAGTGGCTGAAAATATGGCGGATGTAAAGATGTACGACGTCGTAAAAGTCGGAGAAAAAGAACTTATAGGCGAGGTTATCGAACTTCGCGGCGACAAAGCGTCCGTTCAGGTCTACGAGGAAACTTCGGGGCTGGGCGTAGGTGACAAAGTCGTTTCGACGGGCATGCCTCTTTCCGTGGAACTCGCTCCCGGGCTTATCGAGGGTATCTTCGACGGAATTCAGCGTCCGCTCGAAAAGATCGTCGAAAATTACGGCGACAGGATTACGAGAGGGCTTAAAGTAAACAATCTCGACCGCGAAAAGAAATGGCGTTTCGTTCCCGAAAAGAAAATCGGCGACGAAGTCGTTCCCGGCGACGTGTTGGGTTCGGTGCAGGAAACGGCGATAGTTTCGCATAAAATTCTCGTGCCGTTCGGCGTGAGCGGAAAGGTCACGGATATCCGCGAGGGAGATTTCAACATAACGGAAACGATCGCGAAGGTCGGCGACAAAGAAGTTTCCATGCTCACCCGCTGGCCGGTCAGAAAAGCCAGACCGTATAAGGAAAAACAAACTCCCGATATGCCTATGGTCACCGGGCAGAGAGTTATCGACACTCTCTTCCCGATAGCAAAAGGCGGCGTGGCGGCTGTCCCCGGTCCGTTCGGAAGCGGAAAAACGGTCGTTCAGCACCAACTCGCCAAGTGGGCGGACGCGGAAATAATCGTCTATGTCGGTTGCGGTGAACGCGGCAACGAAATGACGGACGTTTTAAACGAATTTCCCGAACTTAAAGACCCGAAAACGGGTGAACCCTTGATGAAGAGAACGGTTCTCATCGCGAACACGTCGGATATGCCGGTTGCGGCGAGAGAAGCGTCGATTTACACGGGCATCACGATAGCCGAATATTTCAGAGATATGGGTTATAACGTCGCGATAATGGCGGATTCCACGTCGCGCTGGGCGGAAGCGCTCAGAGAAATGAGCGGCAGACTGGAAGAAATGCCGGGCGACGAAGGTTACCCCGCTTATCTTTCGTCGAGACTCGCCGAGTTCTACGAGAGAGCGGGCATAGTGAAAGTTCTCGGAAGCGGGGATAAAACAGGCTCGGTTTCCGCAATCGGAGCGGTTTCGCCCCCGGGCGGCGACCTTTCCGAACCCGTTTCGCAGGCAACACTGAGAATAGTCAAAGTTTTCTGGGGCTTGTCCGCGCAACTTGCTTACAAAAGACACTTCCCCGCGATAGACTGGCTTATCAGTTATTCGCTTTACGCCGACAGAATGGGCGAATGGTACGAAAAGAACGTTGGTGCGGACTTTATGGAACTCCGCGCGTTCGTGATGAACGTTCTGCAGGAAGAGGCGAGCCTCGAAGAAATAGTAAGGCTCGTCGGTATGGACACGCTTTCTTATAAGGACAGAATGACGCTCGAAACGGCGAAGATGATAAGAGAGGACTATCTCCATCAGAACGCTTTCCACGAAACCGATACTTACACTTCGCTCGACAAACAGTACAGAATGCTTAAACTCATAAAGAAGTTTTACGATCTCGGCAACGAAGCCGTCGCGAATTACGCCGACATAGACGAGGTTACGGCTTGCGAAGCGAAAGAAAAGATCGGCAGAGCGAAATATATCGAAGAAAGTTCGGTTGCGAGTTTCGACGAGATAGACGCCGAACTCGAGAGAGAACTCAAAGCCCTTGCCGCCAAAGGAGAAAGCGATGTATAAGGAATATAAAACGATAAAAGAGGTCGTGGGGCCGCTGATGCTCGTAGAGGGCGTTGAGGGCGTGAAATATGACGAACTCGTCGAAGTAACGCAGGAAAACGGCGAAATAAGAAGAGGAAAAGTACTCGAAGTTAAGGACGACAAAGCCGTCGTTCAACTTTTCGAAAACACGCAGGGCTTGAAAATCTCCACGTCAAAGGCGAGATTTCTGGGCAGAAGTTTGTCGCTCGACCTTTCGGAAGATATGCTCGGCAGAGTTTTTGACGGAATGGGCAAGCCGCGCGACGGCGGCGCGCCGATTATCCCCGAAAAGAGTATGGACGTTAACGGCGAGCCTATTAACCCCGCCGCGAGAAATTACCCCAACGAGTTCATTCAGACCGGTATCTCCGCGATAGACGGCTTGAATACGCTTGTCAGAGGTCAGAAACTCCCCGTTTTCTCGATGAGCGGACTTCCGCATGCGGAACTTGCCGCGCAGATTGCCCGTCAGGCGAGAGTGCTGAACGCGAGCGATAAATTCGCCGTCGTTTTCGCCGCGATAGGAATAACTTACGAAGAAGCGCAGTACTTTATCGATGACTTCAAAAAGACGGGCGCGATAGAAAGAACGGTGCTTTTCACCAACCTTGCCAACGACCCGGCGATCGAACGTCTTGCAACGCCGAAAATGGCTTTGACCTGTGCGGAATATCTTGCGTTCGATAAAGGCATGCACGTTCTCGTCATAATGACGGACATCACCAATTACGCCGAAGCGCTCCGCGAAGTGTCCGCGGCGAAGAAAGAAGTTCCCGGCAGAAGAGGTTATCCCGGTTATCTTTACACCGACCTCGCAACGCTTTATGAAAGAGCGGGCAGAATAAGAGGCAAAGAGGGTTCGATAACTCAGATTCCCATTCTCACGATGCCGGAAGACGACAAAACTCATCCCATTCCCGACCTTACCGGATATATAACGGAAGGGCAGATAATCCTTTCGAGAGAATTGTTCAAAAAGGGCGTTAATCCGCCTATAGACGTACTTCCGTCCCTTTCGAGACTTAAAGATAAAGGTATCGGCGACGGCAAAACGAGAGAGGATCACGCCGACACGATGAACCAACTTTTTGCGGCTTACGCGAAAGGTAAGGAGTGCAAGGAACTTTCTGCGATCCTCGGTGATTCCGCGCTTACTTCAACCGACAAGTTATACGCCAAATTTGCCGAAGAATTTGAAAAGCAGTACGTTTCGCAAGGCTTCACCACAAACAGAAGCATCGAAGAAACGCTCGATCTCGGCTGGAAACTCTTGAAAATCCTTCCCAAGTCCGAACTGAAACGTATAAAAGAGAAATATATCGAGAAGTATCTCGACAGACACTGATTTTACCGATTGGCGTTAAAAATCGGCGTTAATCGGCTTATAGACCGACTTTCAGGTGAAACAAATGGCAAGACTCAACGTGAACCCCACCAGAATGGAGTTAAAAAAACTTAAAGCAAGGTTGCAGACGGCAACGAGAGGGCATAAACTTCTGAAGGATAAGTCCGACGAGATGATCAGAAGATTCACCGCGCTTATCAAAGAGAACAAGAGAATGCGCGCCGAACTCGAAGCCGAACTTTCCGATTGCCTCGGGAAATTCGCAACGGCTTGCGCGTATTCGTCAAAAGAAGAAATCGACAAGATTTTTTCGATGCCCGTTTCCAACGTGAGCGCGACGTTCGCCGTTAGAGACGTTATGAACGTCGAGGTTCCGTCGATCGAAGTCAGCGAAACGAAAAGCGATGCGTCTTTTCCTTACGCTTTTGCCGAAATGACGAGCGAAGCGGATTATTCGGTGGAAAAAATCAGCAGGCTTGTCGGCAAACTTTTAAAACTTGCGGAGATAGAAAAAACGGTGGCTATGCTCGCCGTTGAAATCGAGCGCAACAAACGCAGAGTCAACGCGCTCGAGTATATCATGATTCCGCAGATAGAAGAAACGGTAAGATACATCAAGAGCAAACTCGACGAAAACGAGCGCGCCGCGACGACGAGATTGATGAAGGTAAAAGACATTCTGAATGCCTGACCGATTCAATTAATTATAGTTTAGCAATTTGCGCCGCGTTTTTCCCCGAAAAAGGGGAAGAACGCGGCCCATTTTTATGTTTCACCCTTCGCTATTCATACCGATGATTATCGGTGAAGTAAAAAGGGTTATGCGTTCGAGCAACAGTTTAAGGGTTGCGCGGAGCATAAGGGACACGGCTTATAAGGTTTTGCAGGCGCGCGCAGAGATCGAGGCGAAAAAAGACGACGTAGCCACGATGGAAGAAATCGCGCAGACGCTCGCCATACCGGAAAGGGAAGTAGTTTACGCGCTCGACGCGATATCCGATCCCGTTTCGCTTTACGATCCCGTGTATAACAAAAACGGCGACACTCTTCTCGTTATGGACCAGATCGGCGACGAGAAAAACACCGACGAAAGGTGGGTGGAAAACGTTGCCCTGGAGGGTGCAATGTCTAAACTGAACGAACGGGAAAAGAGGATTCTCTATATGCGTTATTACGAAGGCAAAACCCAGACGGAGATTTCGGCGGAGATAGGACTTTCGCAGGCGCAGGTTTCCAGGCTCGAGAAAAACGCTCTGAAAACGATGAAATCGAAAATTTCGTAGTTTTCCGTTCAGGCGCGGCGGCTCGTCCGACTTTCGTCCTTTCGGCATATTCCGACATTTTTCGCAATATCATAGAAAAGGGAGCGAAAATATGGAATACAATCTGACCGATCTAAAAAAGAAAAAAGTAATCAACGTTGCCGACGGCAAGGACCTCGGAAAAATCACCGACATGGTGATAACTTATCCCGAGGGGAAAATCAAAGGCATAATCGTGCCGGGCAAAAAAAGCGGTTTGTTCTTTTCTGGAGAGTTGATCATCAATTTCAGGTGCATCGAGCGTATCGGCGAGGATGCCGTGCTTGTAAGTTTGTGCGAAAAGCCGCGCGTCAAAAGCGGAAACGGTGAAACCTCGACGACTACGGTTGCTTACGATGAAGAAGAATAACGACAAAAATATCGAAAAATTCGCGCGGACGAACATGTTCGGCGAATTTTTTTATTGTGCGTTGAAAATAATTGTAAATATTACTGTTTTAAAATAATTGTAAATATTACGATTTTATGTTATAATAAATAAGTATATTTATAATATAGTGTAAAACAGAGGAATTCGGTTGAGAGAGATATCGGACGTTAAAAAAGTTCTCACGATGAACAACATAACTCTCGCTTTTGTGGGCGACGCGGTTTATTCGCTTTTCATGCGCGAACAATTCGCTCTGCGTTTCGACGCGAAGCCTTTCATGCTCACCGAGGCTTGTTCCGAGGCCGTGAGCGCGAAGGAACAGGCGAAAAAAATCGACTCGATGCTCGAAAGCGGCTTTTTAACCGAGGAGGAGGAATGCGTTTATCGCAGGGCGCGCAACGCGAAAAAGGCGAACAAAGCCAAGGGCGCGACGGTGAACGATTACCACAAGTCCACCGGTTTCGAGGCGCTCGTCGGGTTTCTGTATCTCACCGGCAGGAACGAACGGCTCGGCGAAATTTTAAATTACGGATTAAACTACGGAGATTATATAAAAACAAATGAAAATCGAAGGTAAAAATTCTGTCAGAGAACTTCTGAAAACGGGAAAAACCATAGATAAGGTACTCGTTGCGAACGGGATGAGAGACGCGGAATCGAAAATGCTCGTCAGCGTTATCAAGAGCGCGGGCGTGAAGGTTTCGTTTGCGGACAAGTCTATTCTGGACAAGGAAAGCGAAACGCGCCGTCATCAGGGCTTCATCGCTTACGTTTCGGACTATAAATACGTCGAACTCGGCGATATTCTCAACGCCGTGAAAGACAAAGAGGACGCGTTCATCGTCATTTTAGACGGCGTGGAAGATCCGCACAATCTCGGCAGCGTTATAAGAGTTTGCGAGTGTGGCGGCGTGGACGGACTTATCATCGGCAAGCACAGGAGCGCGAGCGTTACCGACGCGGTTATGCGTATTTCGGAGGGCAGCGCGAACCATCTTAAAATCGCGAGAGTTACCAACATAAACAACGCCATCGACGAAATCAAGGAAGAAGGCGTCTGGGCTTACGCTTTGGAACTCGGCGGCGGAAGCATCTACAAAACCGACCTCAAAGGCAGAATCGCGATCGTTATCGGCGGAGAGGACACGGGCGTGAACAAACTCACGCAGAAAAAATGCGACGCGGTTATGTCTATTCCGATGTATGGCAAAGTTAACAGTTTAAACGCTTCGGTTGCTTGCGGAATAGGCGTTTTCGAAGCGTTAAGACAAAGAAAAAATGTATGAAGAATTGAGCGATAACGAACTTATAGCCTTACATCAGAGCGGTGATGCGGAAGCGTTTCCGGTTATTCTGGAGAGGTATAAGGAGTCGGTTAAGTCGATCGCCCGTTCGTATTTTCTCGTCGGCGGCGACCGTGATGATCTCGTTCAGGAGGGCGTTCTGGGGCTGCTTAAAGCGGTGAACACTTTCGATAAGGAAAGGGGTGCGTCGTTTAAAACGTTCGTATACAGATGCGTTTCGGCGTCGATTCAGAATGCCGTTAAAAAGTCTTTGAGCAAGGGCAACATGGCGCTTAACGATTCTGTGGAGCTGACCGACGAACTCAAACTCGTTTCGCCGTTCAATCCGGAGGAAATGCTTCTCATCGGCGAACGCGGGAGAGTTCTTGAGGATGGCGCGAACGCGGCGCTTTCGGAACTCGAATTCAAAATTCTCAGATACTACTTAGCCGGGATGACTTACGGAGAAATAGGCGAACTGACGGGAAGGAGCGCGAAATCGGCCGACAACGCGTTGCAGAGAATAAAGAAAAAACTAATGAAAATAATCGGCGAAGGTGATTTTTAATGGCATATCTTGCGTTATACAGAAGATTCCGTCCGAGCGGTTTCGAAGGGCTTATCGGACAGGACCATATTGTGAGGACGCTCGTAAATCAGATAAACTCGGGCAGAATAGGTCATGCGTATCTGTTTTGCGGGGCGAGAGGAACGGGCAAAACTTCCGCGGCGAAGATTTTCGCGCGGGCGATAAATTGCCTTTCGCCCGTCAACGGATCTCCGTGCGGCAAGTGCGAGGCGTGCAAAGCCCTTGCGGACAGCGCTAATCTCGACATTCTCGAAATGGACGCGGCTTCTAACAACAAAGTCGAAAACGTCAGGGAAATCCGCGAAAAAATACAGTACCCGCCCGTGAGCGGAAAGTATAAAGTCTATATAATCGACGAAGTGCATATGCTTACGACGGAGGCTTTCAACGCCCTTTTGAAAACGCTGGAAGAGCCGCCCAAGCACGCGGTGTTCATTCTCGCGACGACGGAAGTTCACAAACTGCCATCCACGATTTTGTCGCGTTGCATGCGGTTCGATTTCAGGCTTATCCCCACGGCGTTGATTGCCGAAAATATAGGCAAAATCTATAAGGAAATCGGCAAAGATTACGACGACGAGGCTATAACTGCGATAGCGCGCGCCGGAATGGGCAGTATGAGAGACGCGTTTTCGATCGCAGACATCTGCGTTTCTTATAAGGACGATAAACTGACTTATAACGACGTTTTAGAGATTCTCGGCGCGACGGATTCGTCCAAAATAACCGAACTTATCGGAAACATTCTCCGCTCGGACACCGGCAAGGCTCTTGAAACGGTGGAAAGCCTTACGGAATCGGGCAAGAGCGTGGGCGTTCTTTGCAAGGACGTCATTTCGCGCCTGAGAGAAACGATAGTTTGCAAAACGTGCGCCAAGGCGAAGGAAATTCTCGAACTTCCCGACGACGTTTACGGCGAAATCGCCCGCACGGCGGATATTGCCGACGAACACAGGTTGCTCAGAACGATTGAAATTTTCAGCGAGGCGGAAGGGGCTATGCGTTACAGCGTCAGCCCGAAAATAATTCTCGAGTGCGCTTGCATAAAAGCCTCCGAGCCGTCTGCCGATTATAATATCGACGCGCTTTTAAGCCGTGTTTCCGCTTTAGAAAATGCGTTGAAGGCTGCGATCGAGGGCGGCGCGACGGGAGCGGAAACACCGAAAATCGTTCCGCTTAAGTCGGTAAGTGCTCCCGAAGAAAAGCCGATACGCGAAACGAAAACCGTTTCCGAAACGAAAGTTACACCCGAAAAGGCGAAAGTTAAACACGCCGTCGACGTTGCGGACGATTACGGTTACCCCGACGAGGGGATTCCCGTTCCTCCGCCGGAAGATTTCAACGATGTCGGAATATCCGCCTATAAGTCGATTAACGAGCCAAAACCGATTGAAAAACCCGTGGCGAAGCCCGTTGAAAGGACAATCGAAAAAACTGTGGAAAGCCCCGTCGCGGAAGCGAAAACGGTAACGCCGGAAACAAGGGATGCGACGCAGAGTGGCGGACTCAGCGCAGGAAAAATCTGGGGAACGGTCGTGAGGAAACTCAGGGCGGAAAAGCAGATAGTTTTGTGGATAGCGTGCCAGGAAATGACGGCGAAACTGTTCGGCAAAACACTCAAAGTTTATGCGAGCGACGATGCCGGTTTTAATGCTATCACGAAGTCCGGCAATCTCGAAGTTCTTTCCAAAATTGTCAAATCCGTCGGAGATTACGATGTCGAAATTGCAAAGGCGGACTCGGACGCCGCCGATGAAAGAAGCGGGTTTGAAAAGGGCGTCGACGAAGTGAAAAAGACTTTCGGCGAAAAAATCGTCAAAGTGGAAGATTAAATCGAAGTCGAAGATTGAAGAAGATTAAAAACCGAAAAAAATTCATAACGAATATAATAAGGAGAAATAATTATGGCATATGGCAGAGGCGGTTTCGGCGGCGGATTCGGCGGCGGAAACCAGATGCAGCAACTCATGAAACAGGCTCAGAAGATGCAGGAGCAGATGGCTCAGGCTCAGGAAGAACTCGAAGAAGCGGAAATCGAGGGCGAAAGCGGAAGCGGACTCGTCAAAGTCGTCGTGAACGGCAAAAAAGTGGTTAAGTCGATATCGATCGACCCGAAAGCCGTCGACCCGGACGACGTTGAAATGCTCGAAGATCTCATCGTCGCCGCGCTCAACACGGCTTATGAGGCTGCCGACGAAGAATATGAAGAAAAAATGGGCAAATTCGGCGGAGCGGGCGGTCTTATCTGATCATGGGAGCCTATATCGAACCAATAGGCAAACTGATAAACCAGTTTACCAAATTACCGGGCGTCGGCGCGAAAACCGCTCAGAGATACGCATATAAAATTATTAACATGAGCGAGGAAGAGGCGGCGGAGTTTGCCGAGAGCATAACGAAAGCGAAAAAAGAGGTGCATTATTGCCGCGTTTGCGGGAATTACACCGACAAGGACGTTTGCGATATCTGCTCGCTCAGGGATAACTCCGTTATATGCGTGGTAAAAGAGCCGAAAGACGTTCTCGCGATGGAAAAAGCGCACGAGTTCAAGGGTGTTTATCACGTTCTTCACGGGGTGTTAAGCCCTATGGAGGGGATAACCCCGAACGATATAAGAATCAAAGAACTTCTTTCGCGCATCGCCGCGGGCAACGTCAGGGAAGTTATCATGGCGACCAATCCGGACGTGGAGGGCGAAGCCACCGCTATGTATATTTCCGGGCTTTTGAAGCCGCTCGGCGTAAAGGTGACGAGGCTCGCACACGGAATTCCCGTTGGCAGCGAACTCGAATACGCAGACGAAGTGACCATTTCGCGCGCTATTCTCGACAGAAAAGAAATGTAAAATTGCTAACGCCGGAAACGTAGAATCGACAAAAAAACAAGGCGGACAACCGGAAAAGTTGCCCGCCTTTTGCGTGTGGTATTATCAAATAAGTTGCCGTATGCCAGCCAAGAATAAAACTCGCCGCCAGACCACGGTTCGTTTTATTTTTGTCTGGCATAAGTCGATAAACGCGGTTTTTTGCAATCAATTAAGCAGTTAAATCCGGAACAGTCCGATTTGTACGAACAGAAGAAGCGAAACTCCGTAATAAACGCAGACGGCGATCAGATCGTTCAGCGTGGTGATAAGCGGACCGGAAGCGACGGCGGGGTCGATTCCTATTTTCTTGAAGAGAATAGGAATAAGCGTTCCGTCGAGACTTGCCATAAGCATTCCCGCGACGAGCGAAATTCCGATACAAGCCGAAACTTCGAAGCCGACGTAAGCAGGAGTTCCTGCCGTGAGCGCGCCGGGAACGAACGCGAGATACAGCCCTACGAAAATAAACGCGAGCGTGCCGATGATAAGCCCGTTTGTAAGCCCTATCCGCAGTTCTTTCAGTATAAACTTAATCGTGTCTTTACCCGAAATAGCCTCTTCGTTTAAAACTCTTATCGTCACCGCGAGGGATTGAGTTCCCGTGTTTCCGCTCATATCGAGAATAAGGCTTTGGAACGAGTAGAGAATCAGAAGGCTCGCCGCAGTTACGGCAGACTGGAACTGACTTATGATGCTCGAAACGACAAGCCCCAAGCCTAAAAGAATCAGCAGCCAGGGGAGTCTTTTTCGTATGCTCTTCAAAAGAGGTTCTTTAACGTCTTCGGCTTCCGTTAAACCTGCGAGTTTAGCGTAGTCGTCGCCCGCTTCTTCGTCGACGACTTCAACGATGTCGGACGAAGTGATGATGCCTATCAGTTTGTTGTCCGCGTCAAGTACGGGGATGGAATCTTCGGAATAATCTTTTAACTGTTCGATACATTCTTCAACCGTTTCGCTGGCGTAAACGTAGGGGTAAGACGTCGTTATTATCGAATCGAGAGGTGTTCCTTCTCTCGCGCGGATAAGATCGCTCAGGTCTATCGCGCCGTAAAACGTTCCGTCGGCGTTGAGAGCGTAAAGAGTGGAAATGTTATCGTTTTCTCCGGCTTCCTTAACGACGGTGCGCATGGCTTGTTTAACGGTGAAATCCTTGCTGAAAGCGACGAAGTTCGTCGTCATTCGGCTACCGATCATATCCTCGTCGTAAGAATCGATGAGTTGAACGTCGCGCGCGGCGTCCTTCTGCATCAATCCGAGAATCTCTTCTTTCTTTTCGTCTTCGAGTTCGTCGAGAACGTCGATAGCGTCGTCCGCGTCCATGCTTTCGATGATATCCGCGGCTTTTTCGCTGTCGAGTTCCTCGATGTATTCTTCAACGTCGTCGAGATAGGCGAATATTTCGGATACGGCGGAAACGCCGAGGACTTTATAAAGTTTCAGACGTTCGGCTTTTGTCAGTTTGGGCAAAACGGCCGCGATATCGTTGTCGTGATAATTGCCGAGGTCGGCTTTTAATTGTTCCGGAGGTTCGTTGCTTTGCAATAGTTGCAGAAGTTCTTCTTCAAAGTCGCGTTTTTCGGGTGTTTCTTCGATCTCGTGATCGATATTTTTTAATTCTTCGCTCATAAACGACCTCCTTTATATAAAAGTATGTGAAAACAGATGGTTTTGCGATTATCGCGGAATCGCGAGGGATTTTGTGCTTCGTTCGCAAAAATAATCCTCCACTATATCATTTTAACATAAAATAAAAAAAATAACAAGAAATTGCCTTAAAAACCTTTACAAAAATTTTTTTTCGGTGTAAAATATATTTCGACAAGTTGAGGGAGCGATCGGCTTATGGATAAGAAATTATTCGGTAAACTTCATGACGGCAGAGACGTTTACGCTTTCACTTTGTCAAATGATTTCGTGGAAGTCACGGTCTTGACTTACGGAGCGACCGTTCAATCCCTTAAGTATAAAGGGAAAGAAAGGGTACTCGGTTACGATTCTTTGGAAGAATACGTTTCTCAGGACGGTTATCTCGGTGCGACGGTCGGCAGATACGCAGGGCGTATCGGCGGCGCGCAATTCGAACTCGGCGGTAAACAATATCAACTCTTCAAAAACGAAGGCGAAAATTGTCTTCACGGCGGGCAGGTCGGTTTCGACAAGCGCGTCTGGGACGTCGAAGAGGACGGCGCGGGCGAAAACTTCGTTGAAATGAAATACGTTTCGGCGGACGGCGAAGAGGGTTTTCCCGGAAATCTGACCGTTAACGTGAGATTTTCCGTCACCGGAAAGACTTTTTCGATTTCGTATTACGCCACGACGGATAAAGACGTCTATATCAATCTGACGAATCACGCTTATTTCAATCTGCTCGGCGATCAGGTCATCGACACGCATTATTTCAAACTCGACGCGGACGCATTCATGGAGATTGACGACGAGATGATTTCGACCGGCAGAAAGATGATGGTCGAAGGCACGCCGATGGATTTCCGCAGGGCTAAATCGATTTTCAGAGATATCGACGCGGACGACGCTCAGATAGGCATTGCCGGCGGATATGACCATAATTTTGTGCTGAACGGCAGCGGATTCCGTAAATTTGCGGAGTTGACCACCACGGTAGACGGGGTTTGGATGCACGCATACACGGACAGACCGTGCGTTCAGTTTTACAGCGGAAATTTCCTTGGCGAAAGAAAAACTCACGGCGGCAAAATCGTCGGGAAGAGATGCGGATTGTGCCTTGAAACGCAAGGTTATCCCAACTCGATGAACGTGGGCGACAAGGAAGCGGACTTACTGAAAGCGGGCGAGAAATATCGTTCGGAAACGCAGTTTGTGTTCGGCGAATTTTGTTAAAAAAGTTTAAAAAACGGAACTTTTAAGGAGTTCCGAATATATGGGGATATGGCTCAGTTGGTAGAGCGATGCGTTCGCAACGCATAGGCCGAGGGTTCGAGTCCCTTTATCTCCACCAGTCAAAACCTAAAACGAACTCCTTTTGAGAGAGTAACCGTTTTAGGTTTTTTGTTTTGTGTAGATATTTTAGATTGCAACTTGCTATCCGTAAATTGCGGTATAGCGTTGACGCATTTTGATAAAGTACTCAAACACGGTGGATTGCGCTCTTGAAAGCACTCTGCCTATTTCGGGATAACTCAAACCTTTTATACGACGTTCCAAAGCAACACGCATATTGTCCGTTAGGTTAAGTAAAAAGGAACAAAACTCAAAAAATGCCGACTGCGGTTTTACGGGACGATTCGCAAAGCTGTTTAGCGGCGAACGCCCCGATCCGCTCGGCTTTGAGTTGCCCTTTTTATCTAAGTTGAAGTGAGTT
>JALETB010000037.1 GCA_022781715.1 Clostridiales bacterium
CGCGACGCGGCGCGCAGGCAAAAATAAAATAAAAATAAAAAGCGCGCCGACGTCGACGATGATAGCCGGTCGGCAGTTCCGCGAGAAGAAAGCGCCCGCCCGAAAGTTTTGGGTTGTCACTTTACCCGTAGTTATTGCCCGGACTTGTAAGGAGCAAGGCAATAATGATAGTCGAAAAATCAGGCGTTTGAATTGCCTTGCGACGGAAAAGCGTTTTGCCCGACAATTATTTAAAAAAATAAAAACATACAATAAAGACGGCAAAACGCGTCACCGCGACGCGGCGCGCAGGAAAAAATAAAATAAGAATAAAAAAGCGCGCCGACGTCGACGGTGATAGCCGGCCGGCAGTTCCACGAGAAAGCGCCCGCCCGAAAGAATTTCGGGCGGGCGCTTTCTCGTGGAGCTACTGGCCGGACTTGAACCGGCGACCTGCTGATTACGAATCAGCTGCTCTACCGACTGAGCCACAGTAGCACTCGATAAGCAAATTTTCAAACTTTGCCTATGTATTATAACACATTAAAAAACAATACGCAACAATTTTCAGCGGTAATTTTGAGATATTTTTTTAAAAGATTTTCGTCGCGAGAAATATCGGAAATCAGCGTCATCGGAAATGAGCGTTAAAACCCGACGTAAAACCGCGTTCGACATTTTTTTCTTGCTTTCGCGTTCTAACGCGCTTTTTTCTACCATAAGATATACCAAAAACAGAAAGAGGTATCAGAAATGAAAGACGGTTTGGATTATGCTGAAATGTTGGGGCTCGAAGTTTCGTCGTGCGACGTGACGATAAAGCCCAAAAAAACTAAACGCAAAAAAGACGTGATCGGCGACGTTATAAAAAAGGTGAACGAGCCGGAACGCGAAACGAATTTCGACGACGATTATCAGACGATTGAAATTCCCGAAAAAACGAACAAGAAAAAGGAAAAGAAATTCAAGTTCGACCTTGTTTACGCCGAGGGTGTGGCGGTGTTTCTGCTTGTCGTAACGATTCTTCTCACGAACATTTTCTGGGAGAACAGCGGCATAAACAGAATTTTCAAAAACGCTTTCGGTACGGCTACCACGGTTGCCGATATGAGGGTGAATACGAGTTTCAACGCGAAAGCCCCGTCCGGCGAACTCGACGTCAAGGTTGAAGAAGGCGTTATGGAATACAGCGGCAAAGGTTCGCTTTATCCCGTTTGCGACGGAAAAGTCGTTTCTGTTGTCGAAGAAGACGGAAAATACACCGTTACGCTCAAACACAGCGACGTTTTCAAGTCGGTTATTTCCGGAGTCGATTTCGTTTACGCCGACAAGGGCGACGACGTGTTCAAATACGTTCCCGTGTGCTTCGTAAACGGCGGTACCGCAAAGGTCTATATGTATAATTCCGACGTTCTCGTCACGAATTACATAATAGAGGGCGGATCCATTATATGGGAAAGTTAAGGATAAAAATTCATCCGTTGTTTATAATTTTCGGAATATACTTTGCTTTTACGGGCAAAGTATTTTCTTTTCTCACGTATACGCTCTGCGCTTGCGTCCACGAACTCGGGCATTCCCTTGCGGCTGAAAAATTCGGTTACAGGCTCAAAAACGTGACGCTTATGCCTTACGGCGCGCTTGTTTCGGGTGATATGACGGGAATGAGCGAAGGGGAGGAATGTTTTGTGGTAATCGCGGGGCCGCTGACGAATTTCGTCGTCGGGGCGTTCATTCTCGCATCGTGGTGGGTTTTTCCCGAAACGTATCCGTACACGCAACTTGCCGCCGAGGCGAATTTCGCGCTCGCCGCCGTAAATCTGTTGCCCGCTTTTCCGCTTGACGGCGGGAGATTGCTCGTATGCGTTCTCTCGAAAAAGTTCGGGAGGATTGCGGCGGTAAAAACGGCGAAAATAGTTAGTTTCGTCTTTTCGGGCGTGCTCGCGGCTCTTTTCGTTTATTCGTGCTTCAAGAGTGTGAATTTCAGCGTTTTATTCTTCGGAATGTTCGTTTTTCTGGGCGCGATCGATAAAAATTCCGCCGACACCTACGTGCGGATTTTCGACCGCATTTCCGTGGATAAAATCAAAAAATATAAGGAAATCAGGGAGATTGCCGTAAATTCGTCGCTTACGGTGAAGAAAATGTACCGCATATTGTCCGGCGAAAATTTATACAGGGTTTACGTTTTTTCCGATGGGGGCAAACTTATCAGAAAAATCGAACCGGACGAACTTTTCGATTATCTTTCGACAAAAAGTCCGAGGGATAAAATCGCCTGACAAAAAATTAAATAAGGTAACAAGGGATAAAACCGCGTGAATTTTTAACGGAAAAGATAACGGCGGCTTGCGAATTTTTCGCAAGCCGCCGAAAGAATAAAATTAAAACATCAGCCTATAAGCCGATTAACGCAGTTATTCGTAAATTCCAACGCTCGTTTCGCCGTCGGTTTCGTCAAGTTTCACGACGATTTTTTCCTTTAAGGACGACGGAACGTTTTTGCCTACGAAGTCGGCTCTTATCGGCAGTTCTCTGTGACCTCTGTCTACGAGGACGGCAAGTTTTATGCTGCTCGCCCTGCCTGCCGAAAAAACGGCGTCGATTGCGGCGCGCGTGGTTCTCCCGGTGAAGAGAACGTCGTCCACCAGAATCACGTCCTTGCCTTCGACGTCCTGTTTTTTAAGGGTGTCGGCAACTTCGATTTCCTTTTTTACGTCGTCGCGGTAGTGCGTTATGTCGAGTTCGAGAACGGGAACGTTCACACCCGAGTTTCTGGATAGATTTTCGCTTATGGTTTTCGCAAGCGGAACGCCGCGCGTTTTTATGCCTATCAGAACGGTGTTTTCGATGTTCGGCGCGCGTTCTATAATCTCGTAAGAAAGGCGGGTTAACGCTCTTTTAACCGCCGTTTCGTCAAAAAGAAGATTTTTCAGTTTCATTATCGGTTCTCCCTTAAACAATGCTATTCGGGAAGAATATAACATTTTTTGCGTTTTAAGTCAAATCATATTTCGTCGATAAGTGATTTTTCACCGAAAAAAAGACCGAATTATATAATAAAAGTCATTTTACGACTTTTCAGACAATATATAATAGAAAGGAGCGTTATAAAATGAAGAGAAACGACGTGGCGTTGTTAAGACCCGTTTTATCCGATAACGGAGAGATAAACGAAAACGCGAGAGCGGTTGCGAGGTTGAAAAAGACCGACGGCAGAGACGTTGTCAGCGTTTCGATCTGCGGTTTGCCGAAAAGAAGCGGCGGGGATTATTACTTTTTTCTCGAAGGAAATATTCCACCGTTTTTTCAGATTTTCGATACTTCCGGCGGCGAGTTTTCCGTTTACGACCGCAACGCCGCCGGAGCGACCGCAATTTGTTATGTAACGCAAAACAGTGTGATAATCGACTTATACGGCTCTTTTTCTGCCGACGGGTTGAGCGAAGAGGAGGTGGTAGGCTATGCGCAGACATATTTTTTCGGCAACGAGAGCGCGAGCGGGAAAGAGAGTTTTCACGGCGAGAAAGAAGATGAAAGAGCGGGAAGAAGAGAAGAAAACGATTACGATGACGAAATGATCGCCGAAAAAAACTATTACGAGTTCGGCGACGTGGATATTCAGAATCTGAGGGTGAAAGATGATAACGGCGATGAGAATGAAAATGTCGGAAATGACGCGTGCGCGCGCGGTGAGCAAAAAGAAAAAACGCGCGATGATCGCGGCTCTGAGGATGAAAAGGAAAAACGCGGAGTGTTCTTTGAGAAAATCCGCGCAAATTTAAAAGAGTTATTCGATGATTATCCTGCGGAGAAAAATCTCGAAGAAATGGTTGCCGACAGCAAATGGGTGAAAATCGATTACGACGGAGACAAGTTTTACGTTGTCGGAATAATTTACGAAAACGAAAAGCCCGGTTATTTGTGTTACGGCGCGCCCGGAAAGCGGGCGGAGAAACCGGACGAAATGAAAGGATATTGTTCGTTCATTCCGTCGTCGCCGTTCGATCTGAAAAACGACGGCTATTGGGTTATGTTCCAGAGCGCGGCAAGCGGCGCGCGTTTGTGACGATTAATGCGCGCTTTGTCGATACCTACCGCTAAAACATTGTGTTTTTTTCGGAAATGTGTTACAATGACGGTATGGTAAAACTGTGGTTTAAAATTATCAGGGACAACAAAATAGTCGCTCAGACGATAACTTCTCACGACGAAAAATTTACTTATGCCGATTTCGGGGAATACATAACCGAGGGGTGCTACGCGTTAGACGTCGCCACGCCGCTCATTATCCGCAATCACATAATGAATTTCGCCAAGTATAACCACGTCAATTTTCTGCCGTCCGATTTCGTCGAACATGTTGACTTCGATAAGTTGGTCGTCGAAAATCTCGACAGGTAAATTTTGTCGGGGAAAAATTTATAGAGATGTTTTTATCGGAAGTGCCCGTCCGGAACTGCGGATTTTTCAAGTCCGCGGCTTCGGGCGGTTTTGTTTTGCCGAAAAAACACATCGGTTTTTATATCTGCTCAGTCGTTTTCAAGCCCCGCGAGGTAATCGATCGAAACCCCGAAGAATTTCGACAACGCAATTAATTTTCCCAAGGTCGGTTCGCATCGGTTCGTTTCCCACAAACTTATAACGGATTTGCCTACGTCTATTTGTTTAGCCAGCGCCACCTGACCTATTCCCTTTTCCTTCCTCAGATTTCTGAGCCTTTCGCCGAATGTTTCCATATGTATCGTTTCCATATGTACATTTTCCCATAAATATGGGAAATATGGTTGACATTCCAGTATTATGGGAGTATAATAGGCATAATTCCATTATAATGGGAGAAACAAAGGAGGGTTTTTGTTATGTATTGTCCAAATTGCGGGGAGCAGATAGACGACAAGGCTGTTGTTTGTCCTAAATGTGGCGTTCCTGTTAAGAACGCGACGGCGCCTGACGACGCTCCGAGTACGGGTTTTGCCGTTCTGGGATTTCTTTTTCCGATTATCGGGTTAATTTTGTATCTCGTATGGAAAAACGAAAGACCGCTTCGCGCTAAATCCGCAGGAAAGGGCGCGCTTATCGGATTTATAGTCGGTATTGTGTTTTCGATAATATCCTATATAATAGCGATAGCCGCCGTAGGTTGCGCCGCAACTTATTATTCTATTATGATATAACGATTTTGTTTTAAAACCGGAATCGAACAAAAAATACTCGGAATTATGCCGCCGCCCCCGCAAACCAAAAAAGTTTGCGGGGGCGGCGTAGTTTTAATGGCGTAGTTTTAACATTATAAAGATTTTTTATATTCCGACGGGGTTACCCCCGCGACGTCCTTGAAAACTTTTGAGAAATAATTCTTACTGCAAAACGATAACTTTTCCGCGACTTCGTTGAAAGGAATTCCTAGCGCGATAAGTTTTTTCGCTTCTTCTATCTTCAGTTCGGTAAACGCTTCCATTATCGTTTTTCCCGTTTCCTTTCTGAATGCCTTTTTTAGATACGATTCCGAAAAGAAAAGCGCGTCCGACACGTCGGCGAGAGTGATTCTTTCGTGAACCCGCGCCGCTAAAAATCCGTAAGTTTCCGCCGTGATTTTCTGTGCCTCGGTGGCGGCGTCGTTATCGCTTGTGTCCGCAATAATTGACTTATAGGCGGGTTTTATGCATTCGATGATGAAAAGTTCGAGTAATAATCTTATGCTTTGTTCGGTGAAAACTCCCGCGTCGGGGTTGACTTCCGGGAGTTGCGACAGAGAGTGAAAACCTTTTTGAGCGAAGTATTCGGGCGCGAGTTTGTTCAGCCTTAAAAGAAGCGCTTTGGAAAAACTCGAAACCCCGGCGGGCTTGCCGCAAAAAACGGAAATGGAGTTTTCCTTAACGGTGAACACGGCGTAAAACATCCGGGAGCCGTCGCCTTTGTCGATGAGCGTGAATTCGGTGTCGGGCGTGAAGAAAATACAGTTTCCTTCCGATATTTCCGTTTCCTTGCCCGCCGTAACGGCTTTTATTTTGCCTCTGTCACAAAAAACGAGGCAAAACGCGGGATATTTGATTCGGCTATGCTGATTTTTCGAAACCTGAAAGAACCCGAAACCGAAAATCGAATGAACCGAGATCGTTCGTCTGAGCGTCCGGCTGTTTTTGAAAATGTCGTCCTGCATATTTTTACCGTCCTGTATGTTTTTATTATATCCGCAGTTTCGCCAAAAATCAACGTTTTAAACGGATAAACTTATCCGAACGATATTTCGATTGACATTTCGCTCGGCATTTCGATTGACTTTCGTCCGTATTCGATTGACTTTCGTACGCAAAAACTATATAATTAAAATATGAAAGCGTACTTGAAAAACAATTACACGGGCGAAGAAACGCCGTTTAAAACCGTTCTCGATTACGGCAGATGCGACGGCGACTTGTATTTTAATTTCGACTGCGAAAATTCGCAACTTTTTTCCGCTTATGATAAGGATAATGAGCCGATTTATAAAGGCGACGTGGTTGAACTTTTCATCTGCGTCGGCGGCGACAGGCGGAAGTATTTTGAGATAGAAGTCGCACCGAACGGCACGGTGTTCTTTGCGGCTATCCGCAACGAGAACGGTCTTCATGTGAAGATGCTCGACACGAAATTGCTCGAAACGAAGGTTACGCTCCGCGACAGCGGTTACCTGGCGGAGATAAAAGTTCCGTTCGCCGCGCTTGGATATGACGGCTTCGGCGAGATAGTTTTCAACGCTTACAGGATAGAAACGGAGGGCGGAGTGCCGGAGAAAAATCTTCTCGCGCTCAGTCCCACGCTTTGCGGCACGTTTCATATGCCGCAGTTTTTCGTTCCGCTCGATTGAGCCGAGGCGAATTGACGGCAAGCGGTTTGACGGCAAGCGAAACGCGAGCGGTGCGATAAAAAGCGACCACCGCGAATTAAAAATTCGACAAACAAAAAGGAGAAAATACAATGGATTATCAGGGAACAATATCGAGAGGCGTGAGAGCGCCGATCATCAGACGCGGCGACGACCTCGTGAAAATAACCGCGGATTGCGTTACGGAAGCGGCAAAGCAGGGCGGCTTCGAAATTCAGGATAAGGACGTCATCGCGGTTACGGAGGCGGTTCTGGCGAGAGCGCAGGGAAACTACGCCACGATAGATCAGATTGCAAAAGACGTATCGGAAAAATTCGGCGACCACACGGTGGGGCTTGTTTTGCCGATTTTCTCGAGAAACCGTTTCTCGATGGTTCTTAAAGGAATTTCCAAGGGCGTTAAAAAACTCATCGTTCAACTTTCTTACCCTTCCGACGAGGTGGGTAACAGTTTCGTCACGCCCGAGCAGATTTACGAAAAAGGCGTCAATCCTTATTCCGACGTTTTCACCGCCGGGGAATTCAGAAAAACTTTCGGCGACGTAAGACATATTTTCACCGGCGTCGATTATATCGATTATTACGAAAAAACGGGTAATTGCGAAGTCATTCTCGCGAACGACCCGTGCGAAATTCTCAAACACACCAAATACGTCATCAACGCCGACATTCATACGAGAAAGCGCACCAAGGCGAGACTGCTCCGCGCGGGAGCGGAAAAAGTCGTCAGCCTCGACGAAATTCTGACCGCGCCGGTTGACGGAAGCGGTTATAACGCGGATTACGGCGTGCTGGGCAGCAACCTCGCGACCGAAAACAGCGTCAAACTTTTCCCAAGAGACGGACAGGCTTTTGTGGACGCTCTTCAGGCGGAAATGAAAAAGCGCACAGGAAAACACGTGGAGTGCATGGTTTACGGCGACGGAGCGTTCAAAGATCCCGTCGGCGGAATCTGGGAACTTGCCGACCCTGTTTGCTCGCCCGCGTTCACGAGCGGACTTGACGGAAAGCCGAACGAAATCAAACTCAAATATCTCGCCGATAACGACCTCGCTTCCTTAAGCGGCGACGCGGCGATCGAGGCGATGAAAGATATGATAAAGCACAAGGAAAGCGACCTGACGAACAATATGAAGAGTCAGGGAACGACCCCGAGAAGAATAACAGACCTTCTTGCGAGCCTTTCGGATTTAACGAGCGGCAGCGGCGACAAGGGAACGCCGTTTATTCTTATTCAGAACTATTTCAAGAATTATTCTATGTAATTAAGATATGCCGCGGCGCGGAACGCGCCGCGGCATAAAAAATATTTTATCACACAACAAAAAACCGAAAATGAAGAAACTTATCGTGGCATCGAACAATGCCGGCAAAATAAAGGAAATCAAAGAAATTCTTAAAGACAGATACGAAGTTGTGCCGATGAGCGAGGCGGGCTTTTGCGAAGAAATAGAGGAAAACGGCTCGACGTTTTTCGAAAACGCCGTCATCAAAGCGAAGGCGGTTTCTCTCGCGCTCGGCGCGGACGCCTTGGCGGACGACAGCGGGCTTTGCGTGGACGCGCTCGGCGGCGCGCCGGGGATTTATTCTGCGAGATTCAGCGGCGAGCATGGCAACGACGCCGCTAACAGAGCGAAACTTTTAAAAGAACTCGAAGGCAAAGACGACAGAAGCGCGAAATTCGTTTGCGCCGTCGCGCTTTATAAAACGAACGGAGAGATATTAAAAGGTCTCGGCGAAACTCACGGAAAAATCGCTCTCGCAGAAGAAGGGACGAACGGTTTCGGCTATGACCCGCTATTTATTTCGGACGATCTCGGCAAATCTTTCGGCGTGGCGACGAGCGGGGAGAAGAATCTGATCAGTCACAGAAAACGTGCGTTAATCGACTTATTGAGCCACTTATGAAGACTATTGTTGTTTTATCCGATACTCACGGAAACAAAAAGGCGATAGGCAAAATCGCCGATATTATTCTCGAAAGCGATTACGTTTTTCACCTCGGAGATTTTTATAACGACTTCATCGATTACGCATACGCTCTTAAGGGCAAGGCGTTTCAGGTTTACGGAAACTGCGATTACATAAGCGGCGAGGCGGGAGCGGAAATAATTACCGAAATCGAAGGCGTTAAAATTCTCGCCACGCACGGTCATTTGTACGGCGTTAAACAGAGCAGAGAAAAGTTGTTTGAAAGAGCCGAAGAAGTGGGCGCGACGCTCGTATTTTACGGGCATACTCACGTTGCCGAAATTTATGAAAAGAACGGAATAACGCTCGTCAATCCCGGTTGTTTATACGAGTATTCGCCGCAGAAAAGTTTCGCTTACGTAGTGATAAATAACGGCAAAATAACCGCCGTTATAAACGACAAAATTGCGTTTTAATCTTTTCCGGTATAAAAACGCGCCGCCCCGCAAAAATTGCGGGGCGGCGCGGGACGGTTTGGATAAGACTATTCAAAATACAATCGACGGCAGTTGCGCACCGGGACTGTTCCCTCTTGTCAGTGTACCCACAATCGTCGGCTGCGTCGGGGCATTGCTTATTATCATTGCTGCAATTGCTACGCCGATAGCAAAAACACGGCACGCGCGCGAGATATGGTTCTACGTGATGTCGGGCGGAGCGGTGCTGAAAATCGTAACAATGGAAATTGCGCGGATTATTCTCTAAACAAAAAAAGGTCATCATCAGAAAACATTGACGATGTAGAATATGAAGTAAAAGAATTAACAGAATATGCAAAAGAAAACAATATTACGATCAACTTCGTCAAAATCGATTCTTTGGAAAAGTCGAAAAATGCGCCTTGCATATTCAATAATTGGGCTAACTTTTATAAGGGAAAATTTATATCGAATACTATATTAAACGCTAATTCTTTTGAGAAGTTGATTCGAAAGTGAGGGAACGTAATAAACAATGGATAATATTGTTATATATGTGCACGGAAATGGCGGTTCGGCTGATGAAGCCGAGCATTATAAACCGTTTTTTTTGGATAGTGAAGTAATAGGCTTTGATTACCGTTCCCAAACGCCTTGGGAAGCTAAAGAAGAATTCTTCACGTTTTTCGCCGAAAAGAGGGAGCAATTCAAGCATATTACCCTAATAGCAAACAGCATCGGCGTATATTTTTCGTTATCCGCACTGGATAAAACGTTGGTTGACAACGCTTTTTTCATCTCTCCGGTCGTGGATATGGAAAACCTGATTTGTAAAATGATGCAATGGTCGAACGTGACCGAACGGGAACTTGCCGAGAAACGGGAAATAGCCACGAATTTCGGAGAAACGCTGTCTTGGGATTATCTTTGCTATGTGCGCAAGAATCCAATCTTATGGAACGTTCCCACCCGTATTCTGTACGGCGAGCATGACAATTTGACGTCAGTCGAAACGATATCTTCATTTGCCAAACGGCATCATGCAAATCTGACTGTCATGCTTGGCGGCGAGCATTGGTTTCATACCGAGAAACAGATGGAATTTCTGGATAATTGGATAAAAACATAACTCCAAAAATGTCCGTGAATAGTGCTATAAATTGTCAAAAGTAAGAAATGGTGCAATTTATGCTTGACATCTTCAAAAAATCATATATAATACTAACGAACATTAGTTAGTAAGGAACGGGTAATGAAACGAGAGAACACGAAGCAAAAAATAATAGAAACGGCTCTGACGCTGTTTTCGGAACGCGGATACGACGCGGTGAGCGTGGGAGAAATCGCCGAGGCGGTGGGGATAAAAGCACCGTCGCTTTACAATCATTTCCAAAGCAAACAAGCGATTTTCGACGCGATCGTCGAAACCACGGCATTGCAATACGAAAAAGATACGGGCAGAATAGATATTCATGTTCAGCGCGCGGCGGCGGATGTCCCGATGCTGATGACGATCGGCGAAGAAGAATTGTTTGAAAAAGTGCGACAGATTTTCGATTATTCGCTTCATAACGACAACATACGGAAGTTCCGCAAAATGATGACGATAGAGCAGTTCCGCTCGCCCTCACTCGGCGAACTTTACACGAGGCGGTTTTCGGAGCGGCTGGTCGATTACCACGCGGAAATTTTCAGAAGTCTGATCGCCGCGGGCGTTATTTATGGCGGCGACACGAACGCGCTCGCGCTTATGTACGTTGCGCCGGTTATCACTCTGATAGGAGTTTGCGACCGTCAGCCCGAAAGAGAAACCGAGTGTCTGGAAAAATTAAAATCTCACGTTAAACAGTTTTATTCCATGGTGCATACTTCTGCCGGAAATGCCCGTTAAACGTGTTATAGACCGACATTTGGTTGTTGATGATATGTTCGGTACAAACTCGGTCGCGGTTAATTTGCGGCTTTTTGCGGAAGACATTCGCGGAATTTACAAAATTGAAGGTGAAATCCATGAAAAAATCATTGATTCGGAAGTTTGGGCTTCTCGGCTATCCCGGTTATGATTGGCTCTCGCAGGCTGTGAGCGATTTAAGCGCGGCAAACGCGCCTTCGCTTGCGCTCTGGAATCAACTTACTGCGTTTTATAACGTCTGCGAGGTTGTTTGCGTGACTGTCGTCTGTATAGGAATACAGGGGCAAAAAAACAAACTTTTACGCGTGGGAATTTATCTTTTTGCGGTTATGGAATGGATATCCGCGGTTGGCTACAGAGCGTTTCCGCTCTCCGGTAGCGGCTACGCGGGCGCGTTTCAGGACGTTATGCACATGGTAATCACGGCTTGCGTCGTGCTTTTATCGATCGCCTCGCTATCGGTTATAATAATCGCGGGAGCAAAGAACAAAGATTGCCGTTCTTACGGAATATGCGCCGCGGTTGCCCTTGTTATGATGCTCGTCGGCGCGCTGGGAATGAAAATCGTTCCGGCGGCGTACTTCGGGGTGGTGGAAAGATTCAGCGTGTTTGCGGCAACGGGCTTCAATGCCGCTCTCGGTATTCACCTTTTTTGTTCGGATATCAAAGAAAATTAAATTGAAGGAGAAAAATAATGTCGAAAGATAAAATTATCATAAGAAACGAAACAAAAGAAGATTACAGAAAGGTCGAAAATTTAACGCGGGAGGCTTTCTGGAACGTCTATCGCCCCGGCTGTATGGAACATTACGTGTTGCATTGCTATCGCGACGATCCCGCGTTTGTGCCGGAACTTGACTTTGTTATGGAATTAAACGGCAAGCCTATCGGGCAGGTCATCTATGTGCGGTCGGAAATCGAGTGCAACGACAGTAAAAAAGTACAGATTATGACTTTCGGTCCGATCGGCATCGCGCCGGAATATAAAAGGCAGGGTTACGGAAAACGCTTGCTGGATTATTCTATGGAAAAAGCCGGGGAAATGAGCGTCGGCGCGCTCGCGATTACAGGTAATATTTTGTTTTACGGAAAGTCCGGGTTTGTGCCTGCAAAGACAAAAGGCGTGCGCTATGCGGACGATCCGGAGGCGGATTATCTTCTCATCAAAGAGTTGATTCCCGGCTTTCTTGACGGTATTTCGGGTACTTATAAAGACCCGGAAGGCTATTTTGTCTGCGAGAAAGACCCGGAAGCCTTCGAACGATTCGAAGCCACGTTCCCGAAAAAGGAAAAGCAAAAACTGCCGGGACAGTTATTTTGAGCGGAAGATTGAGCATGGAGTATAACTGCGCAAGAATCGAGCAACAAAAAAAGAAGTAAAATATGGCATCAAGTAAAGGATTTCTTAGGTTTATTCTGGAACAGTTATCCGGTTTGGACGATATTTCTTACAGACCTATGATGGGAGAATATATCGTCTACTATCGCGGAAAAATCGTCGGCGGAATATATGACGACAGATTGCTTGTAAAGAAAACGAAATCCGCCCTGAAACTTATGTCTGCCGCCGCATGCTCTTTGCCGTATGAGGGAGCGAAAGAAATGCTGCTCGTTGACGAAATCGACAGCAAAGAGTTCCTTACAAAACTGTTTGAGGCGATGTACGACGAGTTACCGCTGCCCAAAACGACAAAATAATGAAACGCGGCTTAATCCGTTGTTCAAAAAAGAGGAATTAAAAGAAAAATCATACCGTTATCCGTTAAACGTCGACAAACTGACAATGTAAAACAAAACGCGGGGCGAAAAGCCTCGCGTTTTTCCGTGCCGCACAGAATAACGCCGTTTTGGCGGGTTCAAATCTCTCTTGGCTAAGTAAAATGCCGTTTAAACGACTTATAGGCTGACTTTTGCCGGCAATTACGAACAAAATTTACGGTCGTTAAATTTTTCGGGAAAAATTTGAATGGCAGTGCGGCAAGGATTGTTCTTCCGTGTGGGACGCTTTGATACAGTTCAGATCTTCGCTCAAACGCGATGATAGGCAAAAATGCAAAATAATCGACTTATATACCGACTTTTTTGTGTTTATTATAAAATTTGTGGGCAAAAATCGCGCCGATGTGACGGCAATTTATAACCGTCGGTTCACCGGTGGCTGTGAATTCGGCAATGTCAAGAATTTTGTGTAAACACCTTGTAGATTTTTTGGTGTTTTAGCTAAATAAATCGGTTAATTGCGGTTGAGCAAGAGAAAAACCTCTGTGAATGCGTTCTTCGCCTTCTCGGTTGTATTCCAACACAAGCC
>JALETB010000069.1 GCA_022781715.1 Clostridiales bacterium
CTTCACGCCTTCCGTATAACAATGGTCGAAATGCTCGTGCGAAACGAGACAATAATCGCATTCGACGCGTTTCACCGTATAACCTATGCCGTCGAATGGGTCGGTTACCACGCTTTTATCGTTGCCTTTAAGAAAAAATGACGAATGACCTAAATACTCGATTTCCATTTTGATTGCTTTCCGAAAATTTTTAAAACTATAAAAGAGTTGAATCTAATTAAAAATTCCGCTCGTTTTTATTATATATAGTATTATATTATAAATATTTAAAAAAGTAAACAAAAAAACGCCGGAAACCGAAACGAAAGATAAAAAGTCTTTTGCTCCGATTCCCGACGGATTTCGTTTTTTTTGTAATCGCTTTCAATTTGTTCGTCCGGAATTTATTTTGCCGATTTGTCCGCGCCGAACTTATCCGCAATGGCGATCGCCGTTTTGATTCCGTCCACCGCCGCGCTCATTATCCCGCCGGCATAACCGCACCCCTCGCCGCAGGGGAACAGATTTTCCACGGAAACGCTTTCCGCGTTGTCGCCGCGCAGAATCCTCACCGGGCTGGAAGACCTTGTTTCGTAACCCGTGAGAACCGCCTCACCGCTGTCGAACCCTTTCAGTTTTTCGCCCATGTCTTTTATGCCGATTTTAAGGTTATCCGAGATAAAACGCGGAACGCCTTCATTGAGGTCGGAAAGTTCAAATCCCCGGCTATAAGTCGGTTTAACGCCATAAAGCCGCTCCGACCGCCTGCCGTCGAAGAAGTCCTTAACCGTCTGAACGGGGGCTTTGTAGTTTCCTCCGCCGAGGCGGAACGCCGCCCTTTCGATGTTGCGCTGAAGTTCCGCACCGCCGAGAATTCCGTCGTAAAAATCCGTGGGATAAACCTCGCACAAAACCGCGCTGTTTGAATTTTCGCCGTTTCTCGCGTAAAGGCTCATTCCGTTGGTGACGACCATTCCTTCTTCCGAAGCAGCGGGCATAACGTAGCCGCCCGGACACATGCAGAACGTGAAAACGCCTCTGTCACCCTTATGACTGGCAAGCCTGTAATCCGCCGCAGGCAGAAGATCGGCGAACTTCGCGCCGTACTGAGCCGCGTCGATATCCCTTCTTTTATGCTCTATTCTCACGCCGACGGCGAAAGCCTTTCTTTCCATGGTTACGCCCGAGCCGAGCAAGGAATAAAACGTGTCCCTTGCGCTGTGACCTATCGCCGTAACCACCGCGTCGGCTTTAATTTCGTTGCCGTTGACCGTTACGGAAGTCACTCTGCCGCCCGAAACGTTGATTTTTTCGAGTTTATGCGAAAACAGAATATTTCCGCCGAGGCGTTCTATTTCCTCGCGGATGTTTTTCACCGTGGCGGGAAGCCTGTCGCTACCGATATGCGGCTTGGCGAGATATTCGATATCTTCGGGCGCGCCGTGCTCGACAAAATCGCGCAGAACGGTTTTTATCAAAGGGTGATTCACGCCCGTGTTGAGTTTGCCGTCCGAGAACGTTCCCGCTCCGCCCTCGCCGAACTGAATGTTGCTGTTTACATCCAGAAAACCCTCGTTAATGAACTTATTGACCGACTTTTGCCTTTCTTCAACGCTCTTTCCGCGCTCTAAAACGACGGGCTTGAAACCCGCCCTCGCAAGGTATAACGCGCAGAACATTCCCGCAGGACCGAACCCCGCAATGATTATGTCGACGGGTTTTCCCGCCTGCTTGAGCCTAGGTTTTTCGGGCGGGAGCAACGGCTCGCGCGAGATTTCCGCGCTGTAAACGCATAATATATTATTTTTGTCGCGCGCGTCGACGGACTTTTTTATCAGACGAAAATAAGGCGCGTTTTTTATCCCCGCGCGTTTTTCCGCCGCCCGACGGACGTCGTTTACGCTTGCCGTGACCGGCATTTTAATATTATCTATTCTCATATGTATTTTGGTTTTTCGCCGTCACTGCGCTGCCGCGATTATTTTGTCGCAAGCCGCCCTCGCCGAGGAATACGCCCATTGCAGGTTATATCCTCCGCAATCGCCGTCTATGTCCGTCGCCTCTCCCACGACGTAAACCCCGGGCAATTTTTTCAGTTCGAACCCGTCGCCGAGTTCTTCGGCGGCAACCCCGCCGCGCGTGACCTGAGCATAATCGAAACCGAGCGTTCCGACGACTTTCAGCCTGAAATCTTTCGCTATACGCGCAATCTTCTCCATTGAACGTTCGTCCGCCGTCTTAACGCCGCTCCGTTTCACGATTGCTTTGCCTATCTGTTTGTTTATGACTCCCGAAAGAACGTCGTCCACTGTGACGTAAGGAAGCGACGCGATTTTTTGCTTGAGAAAATCGGCGAGTTCCGCTTGTTCCATCCCGGTAAACGAAATCGAAATCTGCGGATTTTTCGCCCCGACGAGATAAGACGAAAGATAAAACGCCGCGTTTCCGCTCACGCCGTAATCGGTGAAAAGCACGTCGCCGAAAAAACTTTTGATCGGTTTTTCGCCGTCGTAAGCCGTGACGAACGCTTTTTCTTTCAACCCTTTGAGCCCTTTAATCCATTCCGTTTCCGTTTTCAACTGAACGATCGCGGGCGAAAGCGGCGTGATTTTAACGCCGTGTTTTTTCAGAATTTCAAACGCGCTTCCGTCCGTTCCGTATTGTTTGCCGGCCTTTCCGCCGGTTGCGAAAATCACTCTTTTCGCGGCGTATTCTCCTTCCATCGTGCGGATAACGTAACGCCCGCGCCCCCCTTCGATTTTCTGACATTCCGCGTTCACCCCGATATCCGTTTTAAGGTATCCGAGTTTCGCGCGCATGGAATCGAGCAACGAATTCGCCTGCAAACTCGCGGGATATATCCTGTCACCGTCGGATGTTACAGGCACGCCCAACGAACGAAAGAACGCGATAATCGACTTATTGCTGTATTTTTCGAGAGTGTTTGCCACGTCCGCCATCGCCCCCGACGAGTGATAATTCTCCGCCGAAATGCTGCTGTTGGTTACATTACCTCTGCCGTTGCCGGTGGCGAGAATTTTCTTCCCGACGCGGTCGTTTTTTTCGAGAACAAGCACGTTCTCCCCGCCGAAAAAATCAGATAAAATTATTGCGGAAACAAGTCCGGAAAAACCGCCGCCCAAAACGGCGACTTCATAAATTTTCATTTTCACCTCAAAACCGATCCGCAACGCCGGACGAGAACAACGCAAGAAGAAAAACACAGGAATAATACAAGCCTTGCCCAAACGCCGCAAACCACACGCGAATTATACCACAATCGCGCTTTTTTTCAAAATAATTTCAAGCGTTTTGCCATAATTTCTCTTTTTTGGTTGACAATCGGGTTTTTATACTTTACAATAATAATAGCATATACTTATTATTTATGTATATTTTAATAAGAGGTTACGGATTATGGCAGAATTAAAGTTTCCGATGGTGTCGTTGAACAATTCTCTTTTCGCTCTTTTCGGGCTGGAAATCGAGATATGGCAGATAGCGATAGTCGGCGTACTTATCGTCGCGCTTATCGCCTGCTTGGTCGTTGCGGCGATACGATCCGGCAAGAAACGGAAAATCCGCATAAGAAAATACATCGAAAACGAAGAAAAGGCTATTTCGCTCAGAAAACGCCTGCGCGCCGTGAACGAAGATATTTCGAGAATCAATTTCGATTACGCTTCCAAAAAGAACGCGCTCAACGCTCAACTTAAAAAAGTTAACGACGATTATCGCGTTGAACACGGCAGAGAGGACAGCGAGTATCTCGCCCAGAGCGACAAACTGCTTAAACTCAACGAAAAACTCAGAGATGTTTCTCTGCGCCTTAAAAAGAAGGGGCTGAAATCCAACGACGAAAAAACGCTCAGAACCGAACTCGCCGACGCAGAAGCGGAACACGACGAACTTTCGGAAAAAATCGCGGCGATGCGCGAGGCTAAATCCGCACGCGACGCCGAATTGAAGAGCAAAACGGAAGTCATCGAAAAGGAACTCGCCCTCCGCAAGGAAAACCACGATGCCGACCTCGCCGAAAAGAACGGCGAGAAAGCGAAAATCGAAGACGACCTCGAAAAACTCGCTTCGTCTCAGGTTAAAATCGGCGTTAAGGACGCGGAAGCCATTCTGGAAGAGTTCAGAGTTGCCGACGACGCCGACAGAGAAATTCGTCTGAATCAGACCAGAGAGGACGTGGAAAGAGCCAAGAACGAATACCTCGAAGCCGTGGAACGCAGGGCGCAATTCGAACGCGAGCGCGCCGACGCCGTCGCCTCAGCAAAAGAGGACGCAAAACGCAAACTTGCCCTCGAAAAGGCTCAGGCTGAAACAGAAGCGAAGGTCGGTTACATTATCGCGGAACCCGCTCAAAATGTTGAACAGCCCGCCGAAGAGGCAACGGAAATAAACGAACATGTCGGGGAAGAAACCGTCGGTCTCACCGAAGAAACGACCCTCGAGCCGGCAGCGGATGAACCCGCAGCGAACGAAGCGGCGGAAGAAAAAGCCGAAGAAAACAACGAAACCGCGGCGAACGAGACTATCGGAACAACGGCAACGGAAGAAATTGCGGCGACCGAGACGGTTGAAATCGCCGAAAAAGTAACCGAAACAAACGAACCTGCCGAAGAAGCGGCAATCGAACCCATAGAAGAAGCAGTCGAACCGGCGACGACAGAAGAAACCGAAGAGACTGCAACGGACGAGGTTAAACCTGCAACGAACGACGAAAAGATCATTCGCATGCCGAAGGTCATCTATAACGACGGAATTCCGGCAACGCCTATTCACAAAAAGAGCAAATACGCAAAGCCGATCACTAAACTGCTCGTCAAAAAGCCCGTGGTTAAGGAAGAACCCGAACAGAACGTTCAGACGAAAGAAGAAGCGAGAAAGAGCGCGTACCTCGGAAAATGGAAAGTCGAAAAGACCGAGGACGGCAAACTCTTTGCAAAACTGCGCGCGTCGAACGGCGGCATTCTTCTTACTACCCCCGTTTACACATCGGAAATCGGACTTAAAAACGGCATAAACGCGATAAAGAAGAGCCTTGCGGCGGACAACGTTACCGTTACCGCAAACAAAGCGGGCAAGTTCGTGTTCAAAATCACCGCGCCTTCGGGCAGAACGATCGTTACGAGCGAACAATACGCCGCTAAATTCCAGTGCGAAAAAGCGTTGGATTCCGCAAAGCGTTTCGCCGAAACGGCTGTGATCAGCGAATAAAATCGGAAGCGTGGCAACGTGTGCCGGATATATTTAAATCCGGGTATATTTAAATTTAAAACTTCGGGCGGCTTGACATTTTGTCAAGCCGCCCGCTTTATACCGCTTTATATTTCTGGGGATTCCATTCGTCATCACTGAGTTATTTTATTGTTTTTATTTCATCGATTAACCGCTCGAACCCTACGCCGTCCGCGCCGTTGCCGTTGTTTTTTCCGTTATAAACAATCAATGCGTCGCCCAGATTCTGCGGCGGGAGAAAATTCACGTTTTTGATATACTCATCCCAGTTCGAAAGTTTCCACTTGTCCCTGTCCGACCCCCTGCGCTTCATATTGGCATAGCAAGTTTCCGCGTCCGATTCGATCCATATCACGACAAGTCTCGCCCCCGCGGAATTTATTCTCTTTTTCAGCCTGTTCATATAGTTTTCGTCGCGCAGTTCCGAAGTGAACGGAGCGTTGAGAATCACC
>JALETB010000081.1 GCA_022781715.1 Clostridiales bacterium
AAAAACCGCTTTTTTGTTTGAAAACTATCCTGTAACGAATACAACTTAATAATTTTTTGGGAGTAAATTTGGGAGCGTTTTTGGGAGTGGACCGAAACGATTTATTTTTCGGTTTTTCAAAGTTCCATTCGAGATAGTTTACTTTCGTTGCTTCTTTCAATTGAAACTCTTTTGAAAAATCAGTATAAAGGAACTATCTTTTTTATTGTTTTTGTCTCATATTGCAACCTGCATGTTGAATTTATTCCGCAAAGTACACAAATTTTTTCAATAGATAAATCAGTTGTGGCAAGTAACGATTTTGCATAAACAAGTTTTTGCTTATTATAATATTCTGACATACGCGTTACATCGCTCTCGATTATTATACGAAGCAGTACGGCATAGAGTTGAAAAAAGAGAATATCTTAAACAACGACGAAACAACGGAAGGAACGAAGGGAACGGGTTTGTTTTCGGAAGGTGCGGCGTGTATGGAGAAGATGCTGAAAAAGAACCCGGATATCGACGCGGTTTTCTGCATGAACGATATGCTTGCGATAGGGGCGTTTAAGTATCTTAATTCCATAGGCAAACGCGTGCCGGAAGATATTTCGCTCTGCGGGTGCGATAATATTTCTTATCTGCGGCGTCCGGATAAAAAATTGTCGACGATTGATTTTTCGAAGATAGAGTTCGGCAAGTTATGCACGTAGAACATTCTCGATAAAATCAACGGCAGAAAAGCCGAAGGAACGAAAACCATTTACGCGTCGTTTATCGATAACGGTTCTATTTGACGGAATCACCGTCAATCGACATTAAAAAGCGGCGACTGTTTATTCTTGGCTGGCATAAGGCGGTGCGACGCGCAGATTGCGCGTCGCACCGCTATTTTATTAATCGGAAAAACTTGCGTTAATCGACTTATAGGCTATCTTTTTGATTGTGAATAGTTTTTTGCGGCAGAGTTGTTCCCGATTTTTCGTCCGTTCGCCGTTTCAGACGGCAGGGAAGCCATCTTAATTTTTTAAAGTCAACTTTGATTCGCCGTATATATTTTTGGTGAATTATGGTAAAATTTCAAGCATGGAAACACTTGGAGAAAGAATCGGATTGCTTCGGGAGAGTGCGGGTCTGTCTCAAATGGAACTTTCCAGAATAATAGAACAACAAATCGGAAAGTATGCGGAGAACTTTTTTCTTCGACTTTTTTTATTGACTTTTTCCCGGAATATGTTATACTGTCCGTATAATGCCTGAAAACAAAAGGCGAAAAGGTGCGATATGAAAAATATATACTTAACAGGAAGTTTAAACATCGATTTATGTATCGAAAGTCCGTATATTCCCAAAGCGGGCGAGACCATGACGGGGAGCGGCTTTCTGACCAACGGCGGGGGAAAAGGTGCAAATCAGGCGGTCGCGGCAGGTAAACTCGGCGGTCGCGTTAAAATGTGCGGAGTCGTCGGCGACGACGCGTTCGGCGAAATGCTCGTTTTGAATCTGAAAAAAGCGGGCGTCGACGTGAGTTATATAAGAAAAGAATCTTGCACGACGACCGGCGTTGCCGTTATAATTCTCAGCGGCGGCGATAACAGAATAATTCTCGATAAAGGCGCGAACGCTCTTTTAACCGTCGGGCAGATCGACGAATTCCTTGCCGACGCGAAAGAAGGGGATATTTACCTTACGCAACTCGAAAACCCGGTGGAAATCATCGGTTACGGACTGAAAAAGGCGAAAGAGAAGGGAATGATAACCGTGTTGAATCCCGCGCCGGCGAACAAGGAAATACTCCCGTATTTCGGGTTCGTGGATATAATAACGCCGAACGAAACCGAAACGGAGTTTTTCGGCGGAAAGGACGCATTGATTAAGGCGGGAATAAAAACGCTCATAATCACTCTCGGCAATGAGGGGTATGAGATTACGACCGAAAAAGGCAGCGAGAGATATCCGTGCTTAAAGGTCAAAGCGGTCGACACCACCGCTGCCGGGGATACGTTCTGCGGCGGACTCGTAACGATGCTTTCGGAGGGCAAAACGCTCGAAGAAGCCTGCGAATTCGGCAGCAAAGCGGCGTCTATCGCCTGCACGAGAAAAGGCGCGCAACAGTCCGTTCCGACGAGAGAAGAAGTCCTCGGATATTAAAAAGCGGATTTTTTCAAATAATGCGCTCTCAATAGTTGAAAAAAAGTTGTAAAAGTGCTATTATTATAAATGTTTGTTAAAACATAACACGAGAGGTGGTAATAATGAGCGACTTTCTTACGATAGATATTCAGGGCTTTAAAGCGGACCTTCCCATACTTCCGCTTCCGAGCGGCGTTAATATCGCGTTTTTTAATCTTCACGGAGCGGTGGACTTAACGGAGCATTGCGGCAAAAAACTCGCCGCGTATCTCAGCGATTGCGACGTTCTGATAACCGCGGAATCCAAAGGTTTACAACTTTGCCATGTTTGCGCGAGAGAACTCGGACATAAATATTATGCCGTGGCGAGAAAAAGCCGCAAACTTTATATGCAGGACGGTATCGGCGTTGAATACGGCTCGTCCATAACGACGGGAACCCCGCAGAAATTATTCCTTTCCAAGCACGATATGGACCTTATGAAGGGGAAAAAGATCGGCATAGTGGATGACGTCGTCTCAACGGGCGAAAGTCTTGCCGGGCTTGAAAGGCTCGTTGAAGAAGCGGGCGGAATCGTCACCCAAAAGGCGTTCGTCCTCGCCGAGGGCAAGGCTGCCGACAGAAAGGATATAGTTTATCTGGCTACGATTCCGTTGTTATAATCGTACTTTGACCTTTTTACGGCCCTTTAAGGCTTGGTTATTCGCGCCGGAAGAGGTTTAAAATTATTTTTGCAAAAACGCGTTCAAAAGGTTGTTTTTTTTAAGACAATATGGTAGAATAATATGGCGTTGAGAGGAATTACGCCTTTTGAACGAACAAACGCTGCTATGGCTCAGTTGGTAGAGCGCGTCCTTGGTAAGGACGAGGTCACCGGTTCAATTCCGGTTAGCAGCTCCAAAAAAGAGGTAAACCGTTTTGGGGTTTACCTCTTTTTATGTGCCGATTAATTCGAGTCGGAGACTTCGGACTTACCAAGGACAATCAAAAGGGCTCCCGAAAACGAAAGCGTTTTCGGGAAGAGGAGAAAGCCACCCGCAAAGGCTATGCTTTTTTAAAACTGAGTTGATGTGCGCCTCGTCATTGTGACGCGATTGCGGACTTTTATTTTAAGAAATAAATATATATGCGTGTCCGAACAATCGCTATTCCGTCGCAAAACGAAATAGCAAATAATTATTATGAATATGTTTTTCGTTTTGTACCTTACAATTCCGGTAAATTCCTGAAATTGTCGAACAGGCGCAGTTCCGTGCATATCTTTGGTTAAATTATGCGATTTGTAATTGTCGTTTTTAAGTTTTACCAAATCCGATTTTTTTACTTTATCCTACTCCAAACGATGTAATCAGCCGCCCTAATTTAGTATTAATAAAAAAAGAACAGACCGTAAAGTCTGTTCTTTTTAAGTGGAGCGGGAAACGAGATTCGAACTCGCGACATTTGCCTTGGCAAGGCAACGCTCTACCACTGAGCCATTCCCGCATCATCTGGTGGGAACAATAGGGCTCGAACCTATGACCCCCTGCTTGTAAGGCAGATGCTCTCCCAACTGAGCTATGCTCCCGTGACGTTTAATGCTTAATTAATATATCAAATTATTAAATATTTTGCAAGCGTTTTTACGGGGTTTTTCAAAAAAATTATAAAATTTTTTATCGGGCGTTCCGGCGCGAGGTTTTTGCAACGCTTGTTAGTTTTTTGCTGCCTGTGCCTGATAAAGAACGTAAAGCCTGCTGAAAAAATTTGAAATATTTTGAAAAAATCGTTGACAAATCGTTTTTAAAAGCATATACTGTAAACAGTTGAACAATTATTCAACTGTCATCAATAAATTATGGGCGGTAATACAGGTGAAAGACGATTTGATCGAGGTTTGCGAATGCGAACATACGCATAAGAGCGTTGTGGAAAAGGTTAAGGCGATAATGCCTTCGGAGGACGTTATTTACGACGTTGCGGAACTTTTCAAGGTTTTCGGCGACAGTACGAGGACGAATATCCTTATGGCTCTTTTCGAGAGCGAAATGTGTGTTTGCGATATCGGCGAACTTCTCAACATGACGAAATCGGCAATTTCGCATCAACTCAGAATTCTCAGGCAGAGCAAACTCGTCAAGGCGAGAAAGAGCGGCAAAGAGGTGTTTTATTCGCTTGCCGACGACCACGTCGTCAAAATTTTCGAAATGGCTATAGAGCATGTTGCCGAATGAAAGACTAAAACTTGAAAATTTCGCCCGGGCGAAAAATATCTGCCGGGCGGCAAAATAATAACGGAAAGGAGAAAATTAAAATGAAAAAAATCGTAAGAGTAAAAGGTATGGATTGCGCGAACTGCGCCGCCGCGCTCGAAAGAGCGGTTGCTAAAATCGAGGGAATAACCTCCGTAAACGTCAACTTCATGGGCGAAAAAATGACGCTCGAATACGACGAAGCGAAAGCGGGCGTTCTGGACGAGGTCAAAAAAGTGGCGCATAAACTCGAACCCGATTGGGAAATAATAGGTTTATAATAACAGAGAAACATACAAACTGTAATTAAGTTGTAAAAGCTGGTCTATAAGTCGTTTAACCGCCAAAAAAAGGATAAGCGGGCAGACGAAAGGTTGTTAAAATGAGTAAAAATAAGAAGAACGTTATAAGAATATCAGTTTGTATTTTAGCGTTTCTGATCGTGTTCGTTACGGGCAAATTCGTCGATATGAATTTGTACGTGTCGCTCGCGATTTACGGCGCGATATATATTGCTTCGGGTTACGACGTATTATATAAAGCGGGGAGAAATATCGCTCACGGAAAAGTTTTCGACGAAAACTTCCTTATGACGATAGCCTCGCTCGGCGCGTTCGCACTCGGCATCGTCGAGAAAACGGGCGATTTTGCGGAAAGCGTTGCCGTTATCCTGTTTTATCAGGTAGGCGAACTTTTCCAGAGTTACGCCGTCGGAAAATCGAGGCAGTCCATCGCCTCATTGATGGATATCCGACCGGATAAGGCGCGCGTTGAGAGAAACGGCGAAAAGGTGGAGGTTTATCCCGAGGAAGTCACCGTGGGCGAAAGCGTGTTTGTCGTTGCGGGCGAGAAAATTCCGCTTGACGGCGTGGTTGTGAGCGGACACGGAAACCTTAACACATGCGCGTTGACCGGCGAAAGCGCGCCTGCGTTCGTTCAGGCGGGCGACGAAGTTCTCAGCGGAACGATCGCGCTCGACGGCAGCCTCGAAATCAGGGTTACCAAGGAGTTTTACGACAGCACCGCCTCGAAAATTCTCGATATGGTCGAAAACGCTTCTGGTAAAAAGGCTAAAACGGAAAACTTCATTTCCGCATTCGCTAAATATTACACGCCTTTCGTGGTGTTCTCGGCGGCCGCGCTTGCAGTTATACCCTCGCTCGTTATAGGTTTTGAAAGCGGGTTTACGGGCGCGCTCTGGGGCGAATGGATCAAAAGGGCCCTCACCTTCCTCGTCGTCAGTTGTCCATGCGCGCTTGTCATAAGCATTCCGCTCGGATTCTTCGGCGGAATAGGCGGCGCGAGCAGCAAAGGAATTCTTGTCAAAGGCGCGAATTATATCGAGCAGTTGAATAAGACGAACGTTATCTTCTTCGATAAAACGGGAACGTTGACGACCGGCGAATTCTCCGTTGTGGGCGTTTATCCCGAAGCGAAAAAGGACGAGATATTGAGGTGTGCAAGCGTTTGCGAAAGCCATTCCACGCACCCGATAGCCGTCGGTATAACCAAGGCTTACGCGGCTGCGGGCGGGGTGATTCCCGGAGGTTACGAGATCGAAGAAATCGCCGGAAAAGGCATAAAAGCGAAGAAGGAAGGCGAGGAAATCGTTTGCGGAAACGCCGATCTGATGCGTGTGGAAAACGTTGAGTTCGAACAACTCAAAAACGACAAAACAACGGTCTATATATCGATTAACGGCAAGTTTTTGGGTGCAATAGAACTTTCGGATACCGTTAAAAGCGATGCGAAACAAGCCCTTGCCGACCTCAGAAAACAGGGCGTTAAAATGGCTATGCTCACGGGCGACAACGAAAACGCGGCAAAACGCGTTGCCGAAGAACTTTCCGTGGACGAATATCACGCAAGATTGCTCCCGCAGGATAAACTCGATATCGTCGATAAAACGATTAAGAGCAAAGCCCCCGGCGACGTGATCGCGTTCGTCGGCGACGGAATTAACGACGCGCCCGTTCTGATGCGCGCGGACGTGGGCATATCGATGGGCGGAGTCGGCAGCGACAGCGCGATAGAGGCTTCGGACGTGGTGCTTATGCACGACAACCTTTCGGATATAGTAACGGCTAAAAAAATCGCCCGCAAAACGATGCGGATAGTGAAGCAGAATATCGTTTTCGCGCTTGCCGTCAAATTCGGCGTGCTTGTCCTTTCCGCGCTCGGGCTTCTCGGGGCTTACGGAATGTGGATAGCGGTGTTTGCGGACGTTGGCGTTGCGGTGCTTGCGATTCTCAACGCGATGCGCGCGATGAAAGCGGATAAATAAAAAGCGGACAAATAAAACGAAATCGGAGACGTCCGAAAAAGAGAATCGGCGACACCTGAAAATGATAAAACGACAACAAAAAACGCGGCTAATCAACTTATAGCCGCGTTTTTGCGTGTTATTGATATTCGTTATGATTGCAGACTGCCGCAATCAAACCATTAAAAGATTGCAAATAATCCTTTTGCGATCAGATGCCTTCCGGACGAGTTATTTCGGTTGTTCCGTAGTTGAAACATTTCGTCGTGCCGTCGGTGTACACGCCGATATCGGTTGCCATTCCGTCAGCATTAAAGGGAACCGAACATTCGAAGCAGGACTTCATTCCGGACAAAGTTCCTTCTTTAACGAAGTAGTTGAGGTAACCTTTGTTCACGTGAAACGTGATGTCCAGGCCGTCGATTTGCGCTCCCATGGCTTTCGCCGCTTCCTTGAGCGCCTGAATAGTCCCGTTCATATAAATTTCGAGATTTTCTCTCTGAATCGCGCAGCCGAATTCGGTTTTTGTGAAGTAAGAATAATCTATGTACTGCTGGTGGAAAGGTCTGAGATCGTCGATGCTTTCAAATCCCAAAGCGGTGATATCCGTATATTTCGCCCAAGTCGTGCCGTTTTTGGCGTAAAAATCGAAACCGAGTTCCGCGGAAGCGTTTTTCTCAAAGTACAGTTCAACCGTTGTTTCTTTTATTTCTCCCGTTTCGCTTGTGGGGTCGGTCATGCCGAGCGTCTGTTTATAATAAATCGCATTTTCCGTGTACTGTACGAATTGATTTATCCTTGTTTCAGTCATAACCGATTCGTAATCTCCGCCTTCATAATCGTCAGGCAACTGGTCTGCCGGCAAATCTTTCATTACGTCGGCGGAAACTCTTAAGGAAGTCTTGGTGACCGCGGAATACTCGACGGTGCAGTTATCGTATTTCGAAGCGTTGAAGATGGAATCGAAATAACTCTTTGTGACGGTTTCGCCTGTTTTGAGCGCGGGCGAAAAATACTTGTAATAACCGC
>JALETB010000088.1 GCA_022781715.1 Clostridiales bacterium
ATAAAACACAAGCCCATCGTCGAACCCGCGCTTCATCCATTCCTTTTTGTCGAGACTTTGTTTTCCGGACATCGCGCAGCAGATGTGTTCTTTGTCAATATTCTCTTTAGTTATTCTGATATAATTCATTTTCACGAATCTGCGATTTTATGGGTTACTGATTTTACGAATTTCTGACGTGAACGTCGAGTTGGTTAAACGGAATTTCTATTCCGTTTGCGTCAAACGCTTTTTTAACCGCTTCGAGAACGTTGAAATAAACCGTCCAGTAGTCCGCCGTTTTGCACCAGAACTTCGCCGCGATTACGATCGCGCTGTCGCCGTGAGCGGACATTCTCACCATTCCCGCAGGGAGTTTGAGAACAAGCGGCTCGTTATCGGCAATCTCCTTGATGAGTTCGCAAGCCTTGTCGAAATCGGCGTTGTAGGCAATCGAAAAATCGAAATCCACCCTGCGCAGTCCGTTTTCGGTGTAGTTGACTATCTCGCTCGTGGAAAGTTTACCGTTCGGCAGATAAACTTTCTTACCGTCCGGGGTTATGATCTTCGTATTACAGATGAAAATATCTTCAACCGTACCCGAATACCCGCACGTTTCGATATAGTCGTCCACTTTGAAAGGTCTTGTTATGAGAAGAAGCACGCCGCCGGCAAAGTTTGAAAGCGCGCCGTTCACGGCAAGCCCGATACCGACGCCGAGCGAAGCGATGAGCGCGCTTATTCCGCTCGTATCGAAGCCGAGATAACCGACTATCGCAACGACGATAAGCACTTTCAGAACGATACGCGTTATGTGCGAAAGCGCTCTGTAAAGCGTTTTGTCCACTTTTCCTTGCGATTCCAGATTTCTGCTTTTTCTCGCGATCGCTTTGGAAATCTTATTGATAATATAAAACGAAATCAAAAGTATTACTATCGAAATAAGAACTTTGATTCCCGTTGTCATGAGCCAGTTTTTTACGCTCAGCCAGAATTGCTCCCAGGTCATTTTTTCTCCTTTTATATGTAAAAGTTTGTCTATAAGTCGATTAAATGCTGTTTTTATAGTTAATCGGGTTTGTCTGCCCGATGGCATCCGGTTAATCGGGCAGTTTCCAGTCGATGGGCGTTTCGCCTATCGATTTCAGATATTCGTTGGTGCGCGAAAACGGTTTGCTGCCGAAAAATCCGTTGTAACACGATAACGGACTCGGGTGTGCGCTTTCGATGATGAAGTGTCTGCTCTGGTCGATGAGCGTCTTTTTCGCGCGCGCGTTCCCTCCCCAAAGGATAAACACAACGGGCTTTTCCCTTGCGGAAACTTTTCTTATAACTTCGTCTGTGAAAGCCGTCCAGCCGCATTTGGAGTGCGAGTTTGCCGCGCCTCTTCTCACCGTGAGCGTTGTGTTAAGGAGCAAAACGCCCTGTTTGCCCCAGGCGGTGAGATCGCCCTTTTTCGAGGGTGAAATCCCGAGGTCGGAATAGAGTTCTTTATAGATGTTCACCAAAGACGGCGGCAACGCCGTTCCTTCCTTAACGGAAAAGCAAAGCCCGTGCGCCTGCCCCGGTTCGTGGTATGGGTCCTGACCCAGAATTACCGCTTTAATCGACTTATAGGGCGTTATTTTAAACGCGTTGAATATGTCGTACATCGACGGATAAACGGTGTGGGCGGAATATTCTTCTTTCAGAAATTCCCTTATCGCCGCATAGTTTTCGCTTTCGAAAAGGTCTTTTAAAACGTCGTCCCAGTCGTTGCCGATTTTAACCATTTTCTTCGTCCTCTCCGAAATTGATTTTTTCCCTTACAACGTAAACGGGTCTGCGTTTTATTTCGTCGTAGGCGTAGCCGAGATAAATGCCGGTTATGCCCTGAGAAATCAAAATCAGCGAAACGCCCGCGCCGACGGTGGGGAAGATCCATGCCGCAAACGGAAAGTCTATCGACAACGCGGCTAAAACTATGAACGTTACGAACGCCGCCAGCGAACACGCGCCGATGAACGCTCCGATTTTAAGCGGCAACATAAGCGGCTTTTTATCGTAAGGAACTATTCCGTTCATCGCGATTTTCGCGAGTTTTTTGAAGTTGTAAGTCGTTTTGCCTTTTTCGCGGGCGGGGCGGTCGAAGTATACGGAAGTTTCTCTGAATCCGAGCCATGTCACCTGAGCGCGCAAAAACCGCGTTGTTTCGGGCATCGCGACTATCGCGTCGATAACCTTTTTGTCGTAGAGTTTGAACTCGCTCGAATTCTCGGGAATATTCAGCCCCGACCCTTTGCGCAACAGCCACATATATACCGCCGCGGAGAGTTTTTTGCCGATGGTTTCGCCCTCGCGTCTGGTTCTGATTGCGTGCACGACGTCGTAACCCTCTTCGTGTTTTGCATACATTTCGGGTATGAGTTCGGGCGGGTCCTGTAAATCGGCGTCGAGAAACACGGCGCAGTTGCCCTTAAGGAGTTTCATAGCGCAAAGATACGCCGCCTGCTGTCCGAAATTACGCGAGAGAAAAACGCCTTTTATGCGTTTATCTTTTTCGGCATGCTCGCGGATTACTTTTTCGGTTCCGTCTTTGCTGCCGTCGTTCACGACGATTATTTCGTATGCGATATCCATTTTGTCGGCAACCGCCGTTACGCGGTCGAAAAACGAAGGAAGACTTTCTTCTTCGTTATATGCCGAAGTTATAATACTTAAATCGAGTTTCATGGATTCATTTTACCATTTTTACCGACAAAAGTAAACAATTATTATTATTTTTTTCAACGTCGGAATTATATTTTGACAATTTCCCTTGAATATTATATAATAAGAATAAGATTATATAAGGCTGCGGCGTTGTCGCCGGCGTCTTATATGACGTCACGGGAGAGATTTATGGATTACAGAGTTAATTACGAAAATTGGATATCGAGCGAATACCTTTGTTCCGAAGGCGTCGCCGAACTAAAAAAAATAAGCGATGACGACGAAGCGATAAAAGACGCTTTCGGCGCGGAATTGGAATTCGGCACGGCGGGCATGCGCGGAATAATCGGCTACGGCACGAACAGGATGAACGTTTACACCGTCCGCAGAGCGACGAAAGGCCTTGCGGATTTTATAAAATCCAAAGGCAAATCCGCAATGCAGAAGGGCGTTGCCATTTCTTACGACACTCGCAATAAATCCGAACTATTCGCAAGAGCGGCTGCGGGCGTATTATTATATAATGATATAAAGGTTTACATTTATCCCGAACCAAGACCCGTTCCGATGCTTTCCTACGCGGTGAGAAGCCTGAACGCTTTCGCGGGTATAATGATAACCGCGAGCCACAACCCGAAGGAGTATAACGGTTACAAAGTTTACGGCGAGGACGGCGCGCAGATGTCGCCCGAAGATACCGACGAAGTGGTGAAATACATATCGGCGATAAACGATTACCTTTCCGTAAAAGAAACGTCGATAGAATCTATAAAAGCCAAAAACAATCCGCCGCTTCTCACGGTTATAAGCAAATCGTTCCAGAACAGATATTACGAGGAACTCGTCCGTCTTTCGCTTTCGAAAAAAGCGGTGAGAAAGGTGAGAAAACAAATCAGAATCGTTTACACGCCCGTTCACGGCAGCGGCTTTGTTCCGGTTATGACCATTCTCAAAAAAATAGGCATAAAACCGGCGGTCGTCGAGGAGCAAGCCGTTCCCGATATCAACTTTTCCACCGTGCAGGTGCCTAACCCCGAGTTTAAGGAAACTCTTTCGATGGGCATTGCGCTCGCGGATAAAATTCACGCGGACGTCGTTTTCGGCACCGATCCCGATTGCGACAGGCTCGGCGTTGCGATAAGAAACGACGAGGGCGAATTCGAGGCGCTAACCGGCAACCAGACGGGCATTCTTCTTCTCGATTACATTCTTCAAAGACTGAAAGCGGAAGACAAACTCCCCGCGAACGGCGTTGTGGTGAAGAGTTTTGTCTCCACGGGAATGGCTAAACTCATCTGCAACAATTACGGCGTCGAACTCGTTGAAACGCCCGTCGGATTCAAATTCATCGGCGAAAAGATTAAAGAATACGAGCAGACGGGCGAAAAAGAGTTTATTTTCGGTTTCGAGGAAAGTTGCGGATATCTTCGCGGCACTCACGCGAGAGATAAGGACGCCGTCGTGGCGAGCATGCTGTTTGCCGAAATGACTTGCTATTACAAATTTATCGGCAAGGGCGTTTATCAAAGGCTTTGCGAAATTTACGAGCAGTACGGCTACGTTCTCGACGAAACCGACAGCGTGAAATATTCGGGGCTTAACGCGATGAGCGAAATGAACGCCGCGGTGGAAAGAATGCGCGAGAAGAAGATTACGAGCGTCGGCATCCACACCGTAAGCGGAATCCGCGATTACCTTTCCGGCGTAAGAACTTCCGCCGACGGTGAAACCGCGCTCGACATCAAGGGCGTGAATTGCGTTTATTACGAACTTTTAAGCGGCGGGTTCATATGCCTGCGCCCGAGCGGCACCGAACCCAAACTTAAAATTTATTATTCGATAAAGAGTAAGGACAAGGCTTACGCGGAAAAACAACTCGCAGAGCTTAAAATCGATTTTATGAAATTGCTTGAAGAATAACTATTTTAAAATTGCATTATAAAACGAAAAGACGGCGGTTTTGCCGTCTTTTTTAGTAATAAAATAAATATCGGGCGGTTTTGCCGTCTTTTTAGTCGTAAAATAAATATCGGACGGTTTTTGCCGTCTTTTTTAGTTAAAAATTAAAATTGCAGGCGAATTCCCCGTCTTTTTAGCCGAAAATTCAAATATCGGGTGAGTTTCCCGTCTATTTCAGCGCTGATTAGCGATTATGGCAAACCCTCGGCTCGCGTTTAAATAGCCGTCGGCGGTGTTTCAATAATCGGATATGCCGAGCAAATAATCGGCTGTAACGTCAAAAAATTCGCAAAGTTTAATAACCGTGTCAAGGCTCGGTTCGGTGCGTCCGCATTCCCAGTCGCACACGCTGCTGTTATTCGTTTCGATTATCTCGGCCAAAGCTTTTTGGCTGAGATTTTTTTCAACGCGGAGTTCTTTAAGTCGTTTCCCTAATTTATTGTGCATATCTATATTTTAGGGTTTTTTCCTAATTTTTAGTTCAAAATAGGGAAATGCCCTAAATATTTTTAAAAAATCGCAAAAAACAAACTGAAATTGCTTGACATTAGGGAAAATCCCTAATATATACATATGAAAGTTCGCAAAACGGACAAAGTATCGTCAAGGAAATATAACAAATGGAAGAAAACGTTCAAAACGCTTACGAGGCGGATAAAAAGAAGTCGTCGAAGCGGAAAAAGGCGATAATAATCGTTGCGGCGGTTGTCGTCGTTGCCGTGGTTCTAATTATTATTTTTTCGTCGGCAAATCCGAACAAAGAAGTTGCGGGAATTTACTATCAGGTGGACGAGTCCTACGCAGGCGGATACGTTATTTACAATAGTTCTTATTTCGAGCTTACGGAGAAAGGGGAATATATCGAAGAGGGGCTTGTCGGTACTTACAAATATAAATCCGGAAAGGTAATCATCACGATAAAAGCTTTCGGAATGACGATACAAAAAGTCGGTTCTTGTGAAAAGGGCGTTATAACGTTCAGCGAAAAATTGACGTTAGGCAGCTCAAAAATAACGGATATTTACTATGTGAAGCTGGACGAACCACCGAAAAACGGTCAAAAGTTGGATAAACTTCCGACTGAAAAATAGACAAAAGAAAGGAGAAAGTTATGACGTCTAAAAGAAGTGAAAAACTCAAAAAGGTTATCATAATTATGGTTGCCGTTTTTGTAGTGTTTGCAGTCGCCTTTTTCGTTTTGGCAGGTGTGTCAAAAGGTAAGGCAAACGAAATCAGGGAAAATTCGAGTATGCTGTTCGGAACGGCAAAGGGCGACGTAGCCGCGTTGGAGTCGTTTGGCGGCGTATCTATCGGTCTCGGCATATTCTTTATCGTTGCCGGGGCGATTCTCGCGGCTGTAATGCTCGGAATTTTTTACAGAACCTGTATAACCGTTGCGGACGGAAAGGTTAAAGGTTACGCCGTTAAGGGCGGAATAAAGCGCGTGGAGTTTTCCGCGCCGTTGTCCGAGGTTAAAATGCCGATGACGAACGGAAAGATGATGCTCACTTTTAATATAAAAGGCGTGCGTTACACGGTTTATACCGACGAAGCCAATGCGTTTTATAATTTATTGAATCAAGCGGACAAATAATAATCGTAAACGAAGCCGCTTATCGGCTGGCGAAGGGCCGTCGCGTGCGACGACCCTTTAATATTGTTTCAAATGCGAAAAAATACAGGCAAAAAGCGTTACGGAAAAAATTTTTAAAAACTTCAAAAAAACGCTTGACATACGTTTTAGCTTGTGTTATTATATGTAGGCTCACATTGAGAAGCACGTCGTGTTTCTCCCCGCAAACTTATAAAGAGTGCGGTTGAGGGCAAAACGTTCGCGGAAAGCGAACGGGAAGAAGATTGACAACTGCATAGAATGTTAATAATCAAGAGAGATTAGTAACGAGTTTAAAATAACTTTAAAATAAAGTACAGAAAGGCAAAAAAAGACTTTAAATATTTTAAGATAAAAGGTTAATACGAAAGTATAAGAAGTATACAAATACAAACAGCCAAGTCAAAGAAATAGAACGAGAGTCTTGAATTTTAAAAACGCTAAAGAGTATTGACGAAAAGCGAGTCG
>JALETB010000091.1 GCA_022781715.1 Clostridiales bacterium
TTATTGTTTTTTGGAATTGAAGAACACGATTGCCCCTGCGATAACGAACGTAATCAGACAACCGCTTATCAGGATGAAACCGGTGCGCGAAGGGGAATCGTCTCCGTTGTTTTCGGTTGTTGAAGCGTCGTTTTCGTCTGTTTTGCCCTCGCTGCCCGGGTTGTCTTCGCTGTTCGTGTCGTCTTTGCTGTCCGAGTTGTTTTCGCTTTCCGAGACGCTTTCAGCGAAATTTTCGGTACTTTCTGAAACGCTTTCGCCTGAATCATCGTTACTTTCTGAACTGCTTTCTCCTGAATCATCGTTACTTTCTGAACTGCTTTCTCCTGAATCGTCATTGCTTTCTGAACTGCTTTCGCCGGAATCGTTGCCGCTTTTCGGGTCGTTCTCGCTATCCGAATTGATTTCACTTTCACTTTCGCTTTCGCTTTCGCTTTCGGACGCACTTTCGCTTTCAGTCAGGCTTTCACTCTCGGACGCGCTTTCGCTCTCCGAACAAAATTCGCTTTCAGACAGGCTTTCGCTCTCCGAATGGCTTTCGCTCTCGGAAGAACTTTCGCTTTCGGACGCACTTTCGCTTTCCGAATGGCTTTCGCTCTCGGAAGAACTTTCGCTTTCGGACGTGCTTTCGCTCTCCGAACAAAATTCGCTTTCGGAAACGCTCTCGCTGCCGGAGGAACTTTCCTCGGAGTTGCCTTCGTCATCGAAACGACTTTCCGAGCCGCTCTCGTCGACATTTCTTTCGTCGACATTGCTCTCGTCGGAGTTGCTTTCGTCCGATTCTTCGATTGAAGAGTCTAATTTGCGGAAAATAATTTTCATAAATTCGTCTTCAATCAGATCCGGAATCCAGACTTCTTCCTTCGATAGCCGCGCTCCGTTTTCCGAAACGGCGAAACCTTTGCCGAAAACCACTTTGGCTTTGGTCAGGTCGGAGAAAGCCGCCGCGACGGGTATGGATATGCTGCCGTTAACGTTTGTGCTTTCGTCGGCGAAAAGAGCGATTCTGTTATCGCCGTCGAAAACGGAAATAAAGTTCTCGTCGATTTTAAAATTTTGCGATTCGTCGTTTGTGGTAAGGGTAAGCCCGAAATAGGGGGAGTAAGACACTGAAAGAATTGTAAGGTCGGCTTCCACGCCCACGGCAAAGAGTGGAATAATTCCGCTGACGCTTACGACGAAAATGCTTAAAACGATAAAAAATAGTAAGTTGATTATGCGTTTCGTCATTTGTAAGTGTAAAAAATTTATTTTTTTCTTAATAATACAACAAATTGCCCGTGATTTCAACTGTTTTTGCTTGGTTTTCACCGTTTTTTCTTAAAAAACAGCGCAATGGCGAGTCAAACCCCGACGACTGCGGAGTTGTTGATAAAAATCGCCACTCAATGTGGTCAAAAACAATAAAATTAGCCATTGAAATTTAACTTTTTTTACAATATAATTATCTTGACGGCGCGGCGAAAACATAGTCCGGGGCTGCGAAACGGAGTTTTTATGCTTAAATTTGATTACGATTTATATATAGATAAGGTTTACGGAGCGTGGATAGGCAAGTGCGCCGGCGGCAAAATCGGCGCGAAACAGGAAAACAACAAAGAGCAGATGAATTACACGTTTGACAACGTTTTTCCCGATTCTTTCCCTCCGAACGACGATTTCGATTTTCAGGTAATGTATTTGCAACGCGTTTTGCAAAAAAAAGGATTCAATTTTACTGCGGACGATCTTGCGGACGCATTTATGAATTACAACAAATGCTGGGCGAACGAATACCGCACGGCGATAAAAAACATCGAACTGGGGATTTATCCGCCCGATTCGGGCGTTTTCTGTAACGACTTTTTCAAATGGTCGAACGGTTGCCCGATAAGAAGCGAACTGTGGGCGCTCGTTTCGCCCGGTAATCCCGACCTTGCCGTGAGCCTTTGTAAAAAGGACGGATTTATCGACCACGGAAGCGAAAGCGTTTACGCCGAGTGCTTTTTCGCGGCGATGGAAGCGGAAGCGTTTTTTTGTCCGGACATAAAGACCATAATAATAAAGGCTCTCGGATACGTAGACAAACAATCCGAATTGTTTAACTGTATTTCGAGTGTTCTCGAATGGTCAAAAACCACGCCCGACTGGGAAACCGCCCGCAAAAAACTCATAAAAAAATATGGCTCGTCGGATGCGTCCTATTCGGTTGTGAACGCGGGCGTTACAGTTCTGGCGCTGCTTTACGGCGAAGGATTTTTCGATAAAACGATGCTCATCGCGGTGAATTGCGGTTACGACACCGATTGCACGTCCGCAACGGCGGGGTCGGTTATCGGCATAATCCGCGGCAAAAGCGGCTTGCCGAAGGAGTGGCTCGAACGCATCGGCGACGATTATCTTGTCGGAACGGCTTCGGTTTTAAGGAGCGAAGGCAAACTCGGCGATCTGGCGAAAGAAACTTTCGAGGCGGCATACGCGCTTATAAGGGACGGACTTAACGACACGGAAATCGAAAATATTCCGCAAAATTTCGTCTGTAATTACCCGAAATATCGCGTTATGCCCGAAATTAAGGTGTATTATGAAGGGAAGCCTGTTATTTGCGCAGATGAGAAAAAAACGATTAAAATCGAAATAGTCAACCCCTACGATAA
>JALETB010000093.1 GCA_022781715.1 Clostridiales bacterium
CAAAACGAGTTTTTCTTATTCCGAGGTGTGTTGCGGCAACGTAATCATCAAACGTTATAAAAACGTATAATTATAAATACGGGCAAGCCGGGGCGATTGCAGACTCGCAATCGCCCCGGCTTAAAAATTCTTCTGTTTTGATTTTACTTTATAAATTATCGAGTATTTCTTTTCTTAACTCCTCATATTTTTCTTCGGAAATCGCCCCGGCGTTAAAAATAGTTGCTTTAATCATTTCGTTTGTGATATATTGCGGCGGAATGAGCGAATATAAACAAAATAACTCAAAAAAATAAATACAGAGCAAAAAACAAACAAATTGAGATATTTTTTTTCGTAAAAAGCGTGGTATAATTACGTTGATATAATATTCGGGAATTATATCGCTTTGTAAAAAAATATGAAAGGATTAGCGAAAATGAGGAAAATTAAAACGACGATTTTAACTACGTTAGTCTGCATTCTCGGCGTATGCGCCGCGTTCGGGTTATCCGCCTGCTCGGGTAAAGCCGAAGACGTTTCGTGCGCGCACGTTTTTCTGGCGTGGCAGAAAGAGGTTGCCGCAACCTGCGTTGCGGACGGCGTAAAAGGGCATAAGGATTGTAAAAAATGCGGCAAACACTTTGACAGAAACGAAAAGGAACTTTCAGATCTTATGATAAAAGCAACGGGGCATCTTTTCGGCGAGTGGAATACGGTAAAGAAACCGACGCTTACGGAAGACGGCAAAGCCGAGCGCGTGTGTTCCGCTTGCGGTCTTGTTGAGAGTAAGGATATCCAAAGAATCGCGGAAGAAAAAACGTACGGCGTTACATACTACCTCGACGGGGGAGAAATTCTTTTCGGCGAAAACCCCGCGGAATACAAAAACACCGACGACGACACGCCGATAAAAAATCCGTACAAAAAAGGGTACGCGTTCGAGGGCTGGAAAGACGGCGATTCTTCGCCCGTGAAAAACTACGTGATACGTAGCGGTGAAGAGCGCAATCTCGTTCTCGTGGCGGTCTTTAAAACGGATGCTTCCGGATTTTACGACGGAAAGGCGCATAGCCTTTTGCCGCAGGAAGTAAGCGGATATCTCGAAGCGGTCAACAAGGCGGAATATCTTTACGAGTATCAGGCGAATTATAAAACCGGCTCCAACCCCTCGGGCGTTAATCTCGGGTGGGAGAACGTGTACGGAGCAAAAAAATTCACCCTTACCGTAACGGCAGGAACGGATGAGGAGGTTCTTTGCGAAACCACGACCAAAACCTCGGCGATTTTTTATAATCCCGTACCGAATATTCTTTATGATTATACCGTGACCGACTCTTTCGGAAACGTGGTAAAAAAAGACTCGTTTAAGGTAACGGAACCGCTGAGAACGATTTATTGCGGCAATATCGCCAACGTAAGGGACGAGGGCGGAAAAACGACCGCGGACGGGACTACGGAATACGGTTTGATTTACCGCGCGCCCGACATCGTACAGGCGGACGCCGAAGCGAAAGACGTGCTTGTAAACAAACTCGGCGTTAAAACCGAAATAGACTTAAGATTAGGCAGCGTCACGCCGACGATCGACGAAAAGATAACCAAGTATACGCTCGGCATTTTGCAGTGGGATTATCTGTTCCCGGGCATGAATGAAAAAAGACCGTATGAAAGCGGATGCGTCGCCAACCTTAACAAGATTTTTAAACTGTTTGCGGACAAGCGCAACTACCCGATAGTATTTCATTGCTCTGCCGGCGCGGACAGGACGGGTACGATAGGCTTTTTGCTTAACGGTTTTTTGGGCGCGTCTTACGAGGATCTTGCCGCGGACTTTGAAATAACTTCCTTCTATTTTGGCAGGAGATGGCGTTCGGACGTGACGGAAAGCGGCGGAAACTACGAGTTTACCGGCGACGGAGCAATGCAGGACGACGATGACAATCTCGTTGCGTTCGACAGAACGTACAGGTATATACGGCAAAAATACGGCGCGCCGGGCGGCGAGTTTAGCCGAGAGAGATTCGAACCACATAAGTTTTAACGGCGCAAAATTTGCAAAATCCGCGTTAAACTCGCTTATAATACGACAAGTATTATCGCGTTCGTTTGCCTTGATTTTCCTAAATTTATCGCCGTTAAAATGCGAAGCACCTTAAAGCCGTATTTTTCAGGCGGTTGTGACGAAGATTTGCGCAGACGTTACTTACCGTACTTCAAGCAAAGATTTGCCTTAGCAGGTAAAAAAGACGGCTTTAAGGCTTGATGGGGTTCAAATCTCTCTCGGCTAAGGACGCCGTAAAAAACTATCTTAAAACGGTAGTCGGGCTTACCGATTACGACCTGAACTCGATAAAGCATATCATGTACGCCACTCCGGAACACGTTTTCGGCGAATGGCAGGTAGCGGAATTGCCCACGGAAAATTCCGACGGGGTGGAAATAAGGCGTTGCGGCTGCGGGGCGGAGGAGCAAAGGCCTGCGCCGCAGTACGTTAAAAAAACGTACGACTTCGGCGGCGAAAATTTCGACGCTTCGGTAAACGTCGGCGACCTTAAAAGATTTGCCGCGTCCGCCGAAAAAAACGTCACCTCGCTCCCAGAGGGGTATGAGGGCGGCGTGTATTCCGCAACTAACGATTATCTTGTGTCCGTAGGCATAGGCTTTGCCGACGAATACGATCCGGATAAACTCGTTTCGGTCAAACTGAGGTTGCGTATAGTCGGCTCTGAAATGCCACAGGGTAACGTAAGAATATACGACGATAGCGAAAACGCGATAAGGGCGGATAAAAATTATTCCGAACTGTCGGGCATATATAACGAATGGGTGGAAATAGACCTGTTGCCGCTGATAAAAGAGGCAAAATCGAGCGTCGTGAATGACTGTAAACTGCAGAAATTTGTACTT
>JALETB010000115.1 GCA_022781715.1 Clostridiales bacterium
TTTGTATGCTTTGGTCGACGGAGTCGTCAGATTTGAAAGAGTCGGAAAAGACAAAAAACAGGTCAGCGTTTACGCTGCCGAATAATTATTCGACGGAAAGGCAAACTCGTTTTTCGGGTTTGCTTTTTTTTCGCCTGAAAATCAGAATCGGGCGGCAGCGGACTTAATGTTTTTCGCACGAAAAGAAGGATCGGACGGAAACGGGTTTAATGTTTTTTTCCCGAAAACGGGGCGATAAGTAAAACACGGATAAGATAAAGTGTGAAGTTGAACAACAAAAGGTGAACTATGTCATTGATAAAAATTGAAGCCGACGGCGAATTTTTCAACGCGAAGGATACGCTCGAATGCGGGCAAATCTTCCGCTATAAGTCGATTAACGATGGTTTTTTGGTTCAATCGGGCGATAAATGCTGTGAAGTTAAAAACAAAGGAAGCGTTGCCGAAATTTTTTGCGAAGAGAGCGACGAAGAGTATTTCAGAAATTACTTCGATCTAAGCACCGATTATTCGGCGATAGTCCGCCGCGCGGAAAACAGCGGTTACGCGGTGGTGAGAGAAGCGGCGAAGCGCGCCCGCGGCGTGAGAATTCTGCGCCAGAACACGGAAGAAATGTTGTTTTCGTTCATCATCTCGCAGAACAATATGATTCCGAGGATAAAGGCTATAATCGAGCGCACCGCGAACGCTCTCGGCGAAAAACATACTTTTAACGGCGAAGAATATTCCGCTTTTCCGTCGGCGAAAACGCTCTCCGGAAAGGACAGGGATTTCTATTTCGGTCTCGGTTACGGTTACAGGGCGGATTACATACCCTCCGTTGCAAGAGCGATAACGTCCGGCGAGGTGAATTTGTCGGCGGACGGGCTTTCCACGGCGGACCTCAGAAAAAAACTCATCGTGCTCAAGGGGGTCGGGCCGAAAGTTGCCGATTGCGTCGCGCTTTTCGGTTATCACCGCACGGACAGTTTTCCTGTCGATACCTGGATTGAAAAATTATACAGAGAGGATTTCGGCGGCGCGCTTACCGACCGCAAAAAAATAACCGACTTTTTCCTTTCGCTTTTCGGCGAAGATTCGGGCTACGTTCAGCAGTATGTTTTCTACTACAAACGCAGTCTTGAAAAGACGTAAAGAATATCGGACGATTGAAAAACAAATATATATCGGACGATTGAAAAACAAATATATAAACGAATCAAAACGCAAAGAATTTTATTGCGTTTTTTTTCATTTAATGATATAATTTTTCACAGTGGAAAAGCAGGCGAAACACATTCGCCGCGAAAGGTGCGCGACGGGCGTAAGTTTAAGTCTGCTGTCCGCAACCATTAAACAACAAAAGGTGAATTATGAAAAATATAACCGAAAGATTAAAAGGCGATCTCAGAGATTACAGACCGATTCCGTTCTGGAGTTGGAACGACGACCTTCAGCCCGAAGAACTCGTGCGGCAGATTGACGAAATGCACGCTAAAGGCATAGGCGGTTTCTTTATGCACGCGAGAGGCGGGCTTAAAACCGAATATCTGAGCGAAAGATGGTTCGAGTGCATCAAGGCTTGCGTTGAAGAGAGCAAAAAAGTCAATATGAACGCCTGGAGTTACGACGAAAACGGCTGGCCGAGCGGGTTTGCCGGCATGAAACTTCTCGAGGATAAGGCTAATCACGAAAAATATCTCGATAAAAAAGTGACCGATTCTTTCGACGCCTCCGCAACCGCGGTATATTTCCTCGGCTCGGACGACAAACTCGTCAGGACGGATAAGCCTCTCGGCGAGGGGAAATACGTCAACGTTTATCTCAAAACCAACCCGTCTGTCGTCGATATTCTCGATAAAACGATAGTGAGAAAGTTCATCGACCTTACTCACGAAAGATACAAAAAGGAATGCGGCGAAGATTTCGGTAAATATATACTCGGATTTTTCACCGACGAACCGCAGTATTACAGATGGTCTACCCCCTATTCGCCCGTTCTCATCCCTTATTTCAAGGAAAAGTACGGCGTGGATTTGTGGGCGGAACTCGGAAAACTCTTCATCGATTGCGACGGCGCGTATGCGTTCAGATACAGATACTGGAGCGCGATGCACGAGTTTTTCATCAACAGTTTCGTCAGACAGATTTACGATTGGTGCAACGAAAACGGCTGTCAACTTACGGGGCATGCCGTCGAAGAATCGTGCATGTACACGCAGATGTGGTGTTGCGCGGGCGTAATGGATTTTTACGAATACGAGCATATTCCGGGAATCGACTGGCTCGGCAGATATATCGGTACCGAACTCGAACCCAAGCAGATCGGCTCGGTTGCGGAACAACTCGGCAAAAAGCACGTTTTAACCGAAACGTTCGCATGTTGCGGCTGGGACGTTACGCCGCAGGAACTCAAACGCATCGCCGAATGGCAATACGTGAACGGCGTTAATCTTATGTGTCAGCATCTTTCCGCTTATTCGATAAGAGGGCAGAGAAAGAGAGATTACCCGAACACCTATTCCGAACATATGGCGTGGTTCGATAAATTCAGGGAATTCAACGACTATTTTGCCGCACTCGGGTATATGCTTTCGGAAAGCAAAAACAGAGTGAACGTTCTTATTCTTCACCCGATAAAATCCGCATATCTTACATATGACAGAGACGTGGACGCTCAATCGATAAAGGACGTCGAGGATTCGTTCACGCGTACGATCGAAAAATTCGGCGCGGAAAACATTCCGCATCACTACGGCGACGAAAATATAATCAGACGTCACGGAAAAGTCGAAAACGGCAAATTTATCGTCGGCGATTACGCTTACGATTACGTTTATATTCCCGAAATGAAGTCCATGGATAAGTCCACGCTCGACCTTTTGACCAGGTTCACCGCTCAGGGCGGAAAACTCGCCGTCGAAAACGGACTTCCGCAATATCTCGAGGGCGAAAAGTATGCGTTCGACGAACTTAAACCGAACTGCACTTTCGCCGATATCGAAAAATCGGTCGAATATAAAATCGATACGAACGGCGGCAATATCAGGTCGGCATACAGGGACGGAGAATTCGGCAGATTCCTTTACGTGGTCAATATCGGCGAAAAGGACGCGGAAATCGAGGTGAAACTCAACTCGAAATATCCTTACGGTTACGATCTTGAAAAACTCGAAAAATATCCGCTCGTTTTGAAGAACGGGAAAGTTTGCCTCAAACTCGAAGAGGGCGGTTCGGCGATTATCTTCGAAAGCGACGAGCCTTACGCTCCCGCGAAGTTCTACGACGGAGACTATATTGATATGTCCGGCGAATGGAAACTGGTCGAAACGCCGCTGAATTCGCTCACGATAGACAAAGCGCAACTTTCTTTCGACGGGGTGAATTACGGCAAAAAAGCGTATATCCCCGCGATATTCAACGACCTTATTTCTAAAAAATACGTCGGGAAAATCTACCTGAAGTACGTTTTCGAAGTGAGAGAGAAAACCGATAAAATGTTCCTCGAATGCGAGAGAATGGACATAAAAGAATGCTCGGTTAACGGAAACGCGGTGAAACTTGGAGAAAAAGGCTTGCTCGACAGAAGTTTCCTCACCGGCGATATCGAAAGCGAAGTCGTTATCGGCAAAAACGTCGTGATTTTCACTATCGATTTTTATGAGAGAGAACACGTTTATTTCGTTCTTTCGGACGTCACGCCCGAAAAAGAATCGCTCAAAAACTGCCTTTCTTACGATACGGAACTCGAAAGTATTTACATTCGCGGAAACTTCGCGGTTAAGGACGACGAGTTAAAGACCGAAAACAATATGATTATGCTCTCGGAGGGCGGATATTATATCGCGAAGCCGAAGGATACTATAAACGCCGCGAACTTCACCAAGGACGGCTATCTGTTCTTTATGGGTAAGATGAAAATCGAGAAGAAACTCGTTATTAAAAACGGGGCTTCCGCTCTGAAATTTACGGGCAGATTTACCGCAATCGACGTTTACGTAGACGGCAAATTCGTCAAAACCGCAATGTTCGACCACCTTGCCGACCTTTCGGCGTTTGCCGACGGAAAAGAGCATACCGTAACGCTCGTTGTTTACGGCAGCAACAGGAATATTTACGGTCCGCATCACTTCAAAAACGAATACGAACCGCTCAGCGTTTCGCCATGGACCTTCGACCTTACGGGCGCGTGGAAAGATAATTACGAAAGCGATTTTTACAGAGAAAATTATTCTTTCGTTAAATTTTCCATCATTTAAAGTCGACACAACAATCAGAACAATCAGTTTTGAAGAGGTATTATGAAAAAGACAAAAATCGTATGTACGTTAGGTCCGTCGAGTTGCACGAAAGAAGTCATTTCGGCAATGTACGACGCGGGCATGAACGTTTGCCGTCTTAATTTCTCGCACGGAACGCACGAAGAACACGCCGCAAAAATAAAAATCATCAAAGAATTGCGCGAAGAAAGGGGCATTCCTCTTCCCATTCTTCTCGATACGAAAGGTCCGGAATTCCGTACCGGCAGATACGAAAACGGCAAAGTTACGTTAAGTGCCGGCGACGAATTTACGTTCACCACCGAGAATATCCTCGGCAACGAGAAAAAAGTATCCGTCAATTACCCCTACTTATGCGAGGTTCTCAAAAAGGGCGACAAAATTTTGCTGAACAACGGACTTATGGAGTTCGAGGTTCTCTCGGTTTCGGATAAAGACGTTAAAACCGTGGTTAAAATCGGCGGCGAAACCCGCGACCACAAGAGTATGTTCTTCCCGAATAAGGACCTTAAACTCGACTTTTTGTCCGAGCAGGATAAGAGCGACCTTTTGTTCGGAATAGAGCAGGGCATAGATTTCATCGCTCTTTCGTTTGTTTCGGAAAAGGCGAACATCGACGAAGTGAGGGAGTTTCTCAATGCAAACGGCGGCGAGGGGATAGACCTTATCGCCAAAATCGAAAACAGTTCGGGCGTTAAAAATCTCGAAAGCATAGTCAAGGCGTCGGACGGAGTTATGGTTGCGAGGGGCGATCTCGGCGTTGAACTTCCTTACGAAACCATCCCCAGCATTCAGAAGAGAATGATAGACGTCTGCCGAATCTTAGGCAAAAGATGTATCACGGCGACCGAAATGCTCGAATCGATGATTCACAGCCCCCGCCCCACGAGAGCAGAGATTTCCGACGTGGCGAACGCCGTTTACGACGGTACGAGCGCGGTTATGCTTTCAGGCGAAACGGCAGCGGGCGAATATCCCGTCGAAGCAGTGAGAGCGATGGCTAAAATTGTCGAACAAGCCGAGAAGAACGACGAGTATTTGCAGATAATTCCGGACGATATGTTCGTAATTTCCTCCCCCGTTCAGGCTCTGTCGCATTCGGCATGCACCTTAGCACGCGATCTCAACGCAAAGGCAATCGTCGTCTGCACGCACACCGGTCTCACGGCGAGAATGGTTTCGCGTTTCCGTCCGTCGATTCCGATAATCGGGCTGACCACGAGCGAAAAAGCATTCAGAAAACTCGCGCTGTCCTGGGGCGTGGTGCCTATGATGATGGAAAAATTCGATTCTGTAGACGTGCTTTTCTATTTTGCAAAACAAGCCGCCAAGGCGAGCGGGCTTGCGAAGAAAGGCGAAAGGGTTGTGTTGACCGGCGGAACGCCGACCGACCACGGTGGGAATTCCAGCCTGATAAGCATCGACGTTGTGTGAAAACAGACTCATTAAACTTTAAATATGCGCGTATAAGTCGATTAACAAGGCTTATACGCTTTTTATTTGTCAAATGAAATTCTGGGGATTACATTTATCATCACTAACGTAAAACTCTTGAAAAAAATTTCGGAATGTGATAGAATATTCATATAAACATTCGGCGGAATAACGTGCCGTTCAGGATTTGAAATTTTTATGGCGTTCCGCGATACGGAGTCTGATTTTGTCAAAAAAATTATTGCTTGTAACTTCGCCGCCCGCTTGCGGTAAAACAAGGCTTTCAAGACGGATAGCAACCGAACTTTACGGCTCGGTTTATCTCGACAAGGATAGCCTTATTCCGCTTTCTAAACGGATATTCGCCGTGGCGAGAAAACCTTATAACCGCAGTTCGGAGTTTTTCAGGCGCGAAATACGCGACTATGAATACGAGGCTATTTTAGCGATTGCGGCGGAGTCGTTGAAATATAACGACGCGGTGATTCTCAACGCTCCGTTCACTTCGGAACTGCGCGACGAAAACTATATGAACAGGCTGAAAAAGAGAATAAATTCCGCGGGGGCGAGACTTGTCGTGATATGGATCGAATCGGACGCGGAAACTTGCTATGCCAATAT
>JALETB010000002.1 GCA_022781715.1 Clostridiales bacterium
AAATACGATTTGAGCGTAGCTATGCTTGCAAAGGAAAACGACGTTTGCGCGGGCGCGAGCAAAGCGAACAGCGGCATAGTGCACGCCGGTTTCGACGCGGCGGAAAACTCTTATAAAGCGAAGTTCAACGTTTCAGGAAACGGTATGATGCCCCGATTGTGTAGCGAACTCGGCGTTAAGTACCGCAATAACGGCTCGCTCGTGGTAGCGTTTTCCGAAGAAGAACGTCAGGTTTTATACGAACTGAAAGCGCGCGGCGAAAAGAACGGCGTAGACGGGCTGGAAATAGTCGGTAAAGCTCGACTTCGCGCAATGGAAAAGAATATATCGGACGAAGCCGTGGCGGCGTTATTCGCAAAGACGGGCGGAATAGTGTGTCCTTACGAACTGACCGTCGCGGCGATAGGCAACGCGATGGATAACGGGGCGAAGTTGTTCACCGATTTCGAAGTATCGGAAATTACTAAAAACGCCGAGTATTTTTCCGTCCGCTCGTCTGACGGCAAAGAAACGGAAGGTCGCGTGGTCGTCAACTGCGCGGGTCTTGCGAGCGGGAAGATAGCGGCGCTCGTCGGGGACGATTATATAAGGATAAACGGAAGAAAGGGCGAATATATTCTCCTTGACAAAGAAAACGACGGTTTCGTCAATCATACTCTTTTTTTTACGCCCACGAAACTCGGAAAGGGTATTCTCGTAACGCAGACGGTCGACGGCAATATTCTGCTCGGCCCGACGGCGGAAGAAAACGTAACCGACGCGGAGACGAGCGCAAAAGGGTTGTCTTTCGTTATCGAAAAAGCGGGTAAAATGTGCAAAAACCTGCCTTTGTACGATACTATTACTTCGTTTGCGGGGGTACGCGCGTTTTCCGACGGGCACGATTTTATAATCGGGGAGAGTAAAAACGCGAAAGGCTTAATCCATTGCGCGGGGATAGAATCGCCCGGGCTTACCGCCTCTCCCGCGATTGCGAAATTCGTAACCGAAACGCTCGTGGGCGGCATATTGCCCCTTAAAAGGAACGAAAGATTCAACGGCAACAGAAAACCCGATTACTTTTTCAAAAATTTGTCGGCAGAAGAAAAAAACGAAATAATTAAACGCGACCCGTCTTACGGTAAAGTCGTCTGCCGTTGCGAACGGATTACCGAAGGCGAGATACTCCGCGCTCTCCGCGACAATCCGCCCGCAAAAGACGTGGACGGGGTAAAACGGCGCACCCGCGCGGGTATGGGCAGGTGTCAGGGCGGATTTTGTCAACCTTACGTCGCGGAACTCATAGCGAAAGAATTGAAAGTGCCTTTAAGCGAAGTTACCAAATGCGGCAAGGGTTCTCGTTTACTTATCGGAGAGACGAAATGAAGACGGATTACGATATAGTCGTTATAGGCGGCGGCCCCGCGGGGCTCGCTGCCGCGGTATCCGCTTACGATAACGGCGCGCGCGATATACTTATCGTTGAGCGGGAGAACAAACTCGGCGGAATACTTAATCAATGTATTCATAACGGTTTCGGGTTAAAAAGGTTCGGCGAAAGCCTGACGGGTCCCGAATACGCGGCGCGGTTCGTCGCGGAAGTGCGCGACAGAAATATAGAAACGCTGTTGCAAACCACGGTGCTTTCGCTTTCCGCGGATAAAGAAGTTACGGTGATGAACGCCGAAAACGGCGTTAAGGTCGTGCGGGCAAAAGCGGTTATTTTGGCAATGGGGTGCCGCGAGCGGAGCAGAGGCGCGCTTAACATTCCGGGTTCCCGCCCCGCGGGAATTTTCTCGGCGGGCGCGGCGCAGAAATTCGTAAACATAAAAGGCTATCTTCCCGGCAAAAAAGTCGTAATTTTAGGCTCGGGCGATATAGGGCTTATCATGGCGAGAAGAATGACGCTCGAGGGAGCGAAAGTTCAGGCTGTTTGCGAAATAATGCCTTATTCGAGCGGGCTTACGCGCAATATAGTGCAGTGTCTCGACGATTTCGGTATACCGCTTTATCTCAGCCATACCATAACAAAAATCGAGGGAAAAGACAGGGTTACGGGCGTTGTCGTTTCCGCCGTTGACGAAAATAAAAAGCCTGTACCCGGAACGGAAATACATTTCGATTGCGATACCGTCCTTTTCTCCGTCGGGCTTATTCCGGAAAACGAACTGACGAAAGAAGCGGGAATCGAATTGTCGCCGCGCACCAAGGGTGCGGTTGTCGATCAGACGCGCGAAACGTCTGCGAGCGGTATTTTTGCTTGCGGAAACGTGCTCCAGGTTCACGATCTTGTCGATTTTGTTTCGGAAGAAGCGGAAATTGCAGGGCGATGCGCAGCCGAGTATTCCGCCGGCGAAAGAAAGGAAAAATTTTTCGTTCACACCCGCGAAGGGGCGGAAGTTTCTTATGTTCTTCCGCAAAAAATCGATTTGAACAGAGCGGAGGACGTTGCGCTTTATTTCAGAGTTCGTTCGACGGTTATAAAAGCCTCGGTTGTTCTGAAAAGCGGAGAAAAAACTATCGCCGAATTCAAAAAACCGATCGTCGTCCCGGGCGAAATGCAGAGGGTTAAACTTTCCGCTTCTCTTTTTGGCGATATTTCCGGAGATATTACGGTCGAGGTGAAAAAGCAATGATGAAAGAATTGACATGTATAGAATGCCCTAAAGGTTGTCGCATAACGGTTGAACTTACCGACGGCGCTGTCACGTCGGTAAAAGGAAACGATTGCCCGAGGGGAAGGAAATACGCCGAAAGCGAGGTTGTTTGCCCGATGAGAGTTCTTACGACGACCGTGAGGTGTTCTTCCGGCGAAATGGTTTCCGTGAAGACCGACAAACCGGTTAAAAAAGCCGAATTGTTCGAACTCATGAAAAAAATCAACGGCAAAATTGTCGACGCGCCAATAAAGACAGGGCAGATAATCATTGAAAACATCACTGAAGGAATAAACCTTATTTCCACTTGCAACATAGAATAAACTGGGCATATAATATAACATATGAAAACCGTATCTTCAGAATATATCAATACAAAATTTAATAATAAAGCGGACTATTTCAGGGAGGATGAACGCCTCGACGGGGAAATATTCCGCGTTGCCGACGATATTGTTTTGCGGTGTAAAGATAAACCGATCGTACTTCTTTCCGGACCATCGGGCTCGGGAAAAACGACCACGGCGCACAAAATCAGCAGATATCTCGGCGAAAAAGGTCATAAAACACACGTTATATCTTTAGACAATTATTTTAAAACGATATTGCCGGACGGGCAGGATGAAGTGGATTTCGAATCCCCGTCGCGGATCGATACGAAAATGTTGTCCGAGCATATAAAGAAAATTTCGGAATGTAAAGAAATCGAACTGCCGATATTTGATTTTCTCAACAAAAAGAGCGTTTCTTCGGGCGTTAAACTGAAGAGGAGAAAAGGAGAAATTGTTTTATTCGAGGGCATCCACGCTCTCAATCCCGACGCCGTTCCGATCGATAACGAAACGTCCGTTAAAATTTACGCGAGCGTAAGAACGCGGATATCATGCGGAAACGAAATAATTCATCCGAAATTTATCCGTCTGCTGAGAAGAATGAGCAGAGACGAAATTTATCGCGGCAGAAACATTTCCGAAACGGCGGATTATTTCAAGAGCGTCGAACGAGGAGAAGAACTTTACGTCGCGCCGTTCAAACGTCTGGCGGACTATTCGATCGATACGTTTATTGCGTATGAACCGAGAATATACGCAAAACTGCTTCGGGATGAAATACGAAAAGTTGCAAAAAGCAAAAACGACGACGTGATAAAATATCTTGAAGCATGCATTATCAATTTCGTTGACGGAGATGAAAATTTGATCGGAAAAAGTTCGATAATCAGAGAATTTATCGGCGAAAATTAAAAGTTTTATGACAGGCGAAGCCCCGACGGAATTCCGTCGGGGCTTCGCCTGTCATCGATTAAAACTGTTTTATAAAACGGCTTTAACCGTTGAGTTCGTCGTAATCGTCTTCTTTTTTTCCGGATTTCTTTTCGGTCATTTCGGAAACTTTATTTTTAATTTCCTCCTGTCCGTCTTTAACGAGTTTTCTCGCCTTGTAAGAGTTTGTTACGAGTAACGCTCCTCCAAGCATACCCAGAATCATTCCGCAAACAAAATTTTTATCCATAACGTTTCCTCCTTTCGTATTCTTCCTGTCCGGTGAATAAAACAATCGTTTTGTCGTATCGCTGTTTTTCACCGATATAAGTATGCGCAAAAAAACGAATTTCATACTTTCGGATTTCATTCATTCGTCAAAAAAACGCTTGAAAAAAAATTTGAAATATGATATCATTATAAACACAAAAAGATGTTACGGAGTTTGGCAATGGGGAGAATAATTGCGTTCGATATAGGCGATAAAAGAATAGGCGTCGCAATTTCCGATCCTTTTAACGAAATGGCTTTGCCCGTGGAGACTTACTGGAGAAAATCGCTTAATAAAGACGTCGATTATCTCGTCGCGTTGGCAAAATCCCGCTATGCGGAAACAATCGTCTGCGGGTTGCCGCTCAATTTCGACGGAAAAGAGTGCGAGCAAACCGAGAAAACGCGATTTTTTATTGAAGAGATCAGGAAAAAAACCGATATAAACGTCGTGACGCAGGACGAGCGTTTTTCCACAAAGGAAGCGAGAAGAATTCTTATCGAAGCCGATATGCGCCGCGAAAAGAGGAAAGACGTTATCGATAAAGTCGCCGCGTCGTATATTCTCGAAGATTATCTGAGAAAGTTAAAGAGGGTTTAGTTTTTAAGCCTAAAGGAAATTTAAATGAACGATAAATTTGTTGAAAACGAAAAGAACGAAGAAGACGGTTTCGTCGCCTTAACGGGAGAGGACGGAAGCGTTGAAAAGTTTTACCATATAGGAACCATCGATTATAAAGGCGAATGGTACGTCTTTTTTCAGCCGGCAGAACCCAAAGAGGGAATTGACCCCGACGAACTGGTCGTATTCCGCCTTTCGGGCGACGAAAAGGACGAAACGCTTTTGCCGATAGACGACGAAGATTTGCTCGAAGAAGTTTACGAGGAATTTATGCGCGAAAACGACGATGAAACCGAAACGGAATCCGAATCGTGCTATTCGTGTGAAGGTTGTTCCACAAAACGGGAAACGGGTGGCAGAGGCTGCGAGTCCTGCGCGCACTGCGGATCGGCGAAGAAATAAGAGACGAAGAAATAAAAGACAGAGAAAAAATCAGACATCGAAAAACATAAAAGGCGAAACCCTCGGTTAAAAAGGGTTTCGCCTTAAATAATAAAAGATAATTAAAATGATTTATTACAGATCGTCCACGTCCTGCACAGGTTCTTCGTTGACGCCGGCAATATAACTTCCGGTATAACTTCCCAGAACGTCGAACGACGATCTCATTTTGCTTTTATGGGGCGGAGTAGCCGCCTTTTTCTTTTTCATTAACGACAGTCCTTCGTGCCGGAGCATTCTCTGGCACCCGAACCGTTCTTTCCGCAATTCTTAGGATTTGAAGTTTTGGTGTTTTTCGTATTTTTTTCGGTAGATTTCTTCATAACGATTATTCGGGGAGTTTGATTTTAACAAACCCTTGACTGACTTTACATAACGGACATACGCTGAAAGCCTGTTTCGCCGTGAATCTGAAGCCGCAATTACTGCATTCGTAAATAATATCTTTATCGCCCGAAAACAACGTTCCGTTTCTGAAGTTTTCATAAAGATATCTGAATATCGTTTCGTGACGTTCTTCTACGTCGGCGATTCTTAAAAATAAATCCGAAATATCTTTAAATCCTTCGTTTGCGGCTGTTTCCGAAAATTGCCGGTAGATTTTTATTTCTGCCGCCTCGGCTTCCGCCGCCGCCAAAAGACCGTTTTCGATCGTGTCGCCTTCAAAGGGGTAGCCTGCCGAAATATCGATGTTGTCGGTATTTCCGTTCTTTTCGATAATCGTATCGAAAATGATTTTCGCGTGAGCCGTTTCGTTGTGCGCGATATATTTTATTTCGTCTGACAGGGTTTTATATCCTTGTTTCATTGCGAGTTGCGCGATAAACTGATATCTAAGTCCTGCCTGACTTTCGCCTGCGAAACTGCGCGCCAGATTCCCGAAGGTTTGTGTTTTGTCGAACTCCATTTGTTTCCTCCTTCGTTATTATGTTGCGCAGTAAAAAACTAATTATTCATTTTTCGACATTTTTCTCGTCGGAATATTTTTATTTTTTCTTTGCTATGATTTCGCCCGTAATTCCGTCCACGAGAAAACCGACGAATTCGTCTTCGTTATAAAATCCGATAAAATAATAGTTGTAACCGTCGGACGATATCAATCTTAATTTCACTTCGTAAGGTTTTTCGCCGTTCAGAAATCTCTGAACGTCCTCGTCGTCCGATTTATCGATAATGCCGAGAACTTCGGTGTAATTCAAAGTTTTTTTGTTTAAAACGGTGAGGAGGGTGTGGTTTTCCGCCTTTTTATCGAATTCCAGAGATACCTCGAGTTTGTTGTCGGGAAGCGCGGGCAGGAACAGGCTGCAACAAACGAAATTCGAGAGGGGTTTATACTCGAATTCCTTGCGGTAAGTTATGCCGTCCAAAGAAAATTGTACGATAGGACTCGATTTAAGAGGCATTTCCTTTTTAAAAACAATTTTGAAAGTAAGAACTTTTTTCAGTTCTCCGATTTCGCCGTCGTCTTTTTGCGGGCTTTCGCAGATTTCTTTAAAAGCGTAAACGTCGTAATTTTCGCCGCTTGAATATAAAACGTCGAATCTGAGTTGGCTCACTTTCTTTTCGAGCGCGTTGTTTTGGGAGCATGCGGAAAGAATAAGAATAAACGATATAATCGTAACAAGCGATATCTTTTTCATAAAACGTTTTCCTGTTAATATTTTTATGAAGAAAACGATTTTATAATGATTAAAGTTGATTTTTATTCGGTTGTATGCTAAAATATCGTTAGTGATGACGAATGGGATCCCTAAGTGGAGTTAATATGAAAAAGACAATTATCAAAACCGCCGTTATAACTTTTGCCGCGCTGATTGTGGCGTGCGTTACGGTTTTTTTGATCGTATCTGCCGTTTCTCCGAAAACGATCGGCAAAATTTATTATAATCTCGGAATGAAATCTTCCGCCGTCAGACAATACGAATTGCAATACGAGAACAAAGGTCACGCTTTTTCGGACCTTGTTGATCTGACGGATATTGCGATTTCGGTCGGCGACGAGGAGAAAATCGCGCGTTACGGCAAGACGCTTGCCGTGGATTTTAAATCGAAACTGAAGGAATTGTCTCAAAGAGAAGAGAATTCTTACGGGCGGAATCTTTACGATTTTTATGCTACGAGAACGGTTGAGGCGGCTTATCGCTCCGCCGCGCCGGAAAAATTGGGGGAATGCGTTAAAATTGCGGTTCAGACAACGGAAAAATACGATTCCGATTCTTCATTGAAATTTGTGGTAAATTTAAGCGTCGGCAATAAAGACAAAAATCTTGCCGTATGCGTTTACGCTTTGTTTACGAAAGGAGAGATGAACAATATCTCCGAGGGAAAAGAGGAACTTGCCGCCGATATGCAAAAACTTGACGACACGTTCGGTATTTTACAACAGTCGAATAATTATTAAAGAGAGGAAATATATGCAGCACGAAAGAGTTTTGGTCCTTGATTTTGGAGGACAATATAATCAACTGATTGCGAGAAGAGTGAGAGAGCAGAGTGTTTATTGCGATCTCAAGCCTTGCGATATGACGATTGAAGAAATAAAGAAATATGCTCCGAAAGGCATAATTTTTACCGGAGGACCGAACAGCGTCTACGATGAAAAATCGCCTCATATCGACCCGGAAATTTTCAGACTCGGCATCCCCGTACTCGGAATTTGTTACGGCGCGCAACTTATGGCTTACACCCTCGGCGGAAAAGTCGAAAGCGCGACTACGAGAGAATACGGCAAGAGCGATATAGAGTATGCCGATAGTAAATTATTCGAGGACGTGGATAAAAACAATGTGTGCTGGATGAGCCATACCGACTATGTTTCGGCTGCGCCCGAAGGATTTAAAGTTATCGGCAAAACGGCAACCTGCCCCGTTGCCGCAATGGAAGACGCGAGCCGCGGATTTTACGGCGTTCAGTTCCACCCCGAAGTTATGCACACAAAACAGGGAACGACGATTCTCCGCAACTTCCTTTATAACGTTTGCAAAGTTTCGGGCGACTGGACGATGGCGAATTTCGTTGCCGAACAGGTTGCAAAAATCAAAGAAAAAGTCGGGAATAAAAAAGTGCTTTGCGCGATGAGCGGCGGGGTTGACAGCGCGGTTGCGGCTACGCTTGTTCATAGGGCTGTCGGCGACAATCTCACCTGCATATTCGTCGATCACGGGCTTCTCCGCAAAAACGAAGCAGACGACGTTTACAGAGTTTTCAAGACCGAAAGGGGAATGAACCTTATAAAATCCGATTCTGCCGACAGATTTTTGGATAAACTTGCCGGAGTTTCCGATCCGGAAACCAAACGTAAGATAATAGGCGGCGAATTTATAAAGGTGTTCGAGGACGAGGCGAAGAAGATCGGCAAGGTCGATTATCTCGTTCAGGGAACCATTTATCCCGACGTTATCGAAAGCGGAAAGGGTAAAAGCGCGGTGATCAAATCCCATCATAACGTCGGCGGCTTGCCGGACGTCGTTGATTTTAAAGAGATTATCGAGCCGCTCAGAGATTTGTTCAAGGACGAAGTGAGAAAAGTCGGGTTCGAACTCGGTTTGCCCGAGGATATCGTCATGCGTCAGCCGTTCCCCGGACCGGGACTTGCAATAAGAATAATCGGGGATATAACCCGCGAAAAAATAAAAGTTTTGCAGGACGCCGACTATATCTACCGCGAAGAAATCGCGAAAGCGGGATTGAACAGAGAAATCTGGCAGTATTTTGCCGTTTTGACGAATTGCCGTTCGGTAGGCGTTATGGGCGATAGCAGAACGTATTCTTACACGTTGGCTCTCCGCGCGGTTACGAGCGTTGACGGCATGACGGCGGATTGGGCGAGGATTCCTTACGACGTGCTTGAAAAAATATCCACAAGAATCGTCAACGAGGTTCAGGATATCAACCGCATAGTTTACGATATCACGTCGAAGCCGCCGGCAACGATTGAATGGGAATAATTTGTGGTATGGAAAAAGAATTTAACGCAAGGTGTCCTAATTGCGGAACCGAATTCGTCGTGGAAGAAACCGGTAATAAGGTTGTATGTCCGGGTTGCGGGGAGGAATGTTCCGCAGTTCAGGCAAAAAAATATTATTCCACGATTCACGCTACGAAGGAAGAGTTTAAAGAGGCTCACGGCGAAGAATATCACAAAGAAATGATGATTCTCGACGAGGTTTACGGCTATATCCGGCTCGGGGACTTCGAAAACGCCGAAAAAAAGGTTTACGAGGCGTTGGAACTTACCGATTCGGATTATAAAGTTTTTATGGCAATGGTTGCCGTGAAAACTAAAAATTATACCGATCTGAAAGACGAAACTCACAAAGAATTCGTTAACAAGGCTATCGCGCTTGCCGACGCGGACGGAAAAAAAGAAATCAAGCAGATATACAGGCCGTATTATCTGAAACGTCGTTTGTCGGACGGAGAACTCGCCGAATATCATAAAGAGGAAAAAGAGGTTAAAAAAAATAAACTCGAAAAGAGCCTGAAAGACCTGATTCCCGCGTTCGACGTCAAAGCAAAGCGACAGAAACTCTTTTTGATTTTGTTTCCTTCGCTTATTGCTGTCGGTATTGCGTTGTCTTTGATTTTATTCTTCGCAGCCGGCGAAGCGTTGACTATAATCGGATTTCCGTTTATCATTGCCGGCTATGTTCTGTTCAGAAGTTGGTTTCTTACACGCGACACGGTTAAAGCATTCAACTCATTGCTCGATTTGTTCGACGTTTTAGACGGGCAAAAGTCGGACGAAGAAAACAATAAATTCGTTGACGTTTATAATTGCATGCAAAGACTTTGCGAGAGGTTTGCGGAAGGCGATTCGCCCGTGTCTATGTCTACCGATACGTCTGCGCTTATCGACGCGCTTATCGTTCTCGATAACCAAAACGTCAATAGTTTTCTGTTGGGAGATAAATTCTTTTCGCAGTATGTGAGCGAGTGATTTAAAATCAATAAAAATGATATACGCTATTGAAAACGCTTTTTTATCCGTGTCGGTTGAAGATACGGGCGCACAACTTAAATCAATTTTTGACAAAACAGCAAAAACGGAACTTTTATGGCAAGGCGACGCCGCTTTCTGGAAGGGGCGTGCCTATAATCTTTTCCCGATAGTCGGCAGGCTTTACGACGGGAAGTACACTTATCGCGGCAAAATTTACGAAATGGACAGGCACGGCTTTGCCAGAGGTAAAAAATTCTGTTTGTGTGATAAAACTTCGGACTCGATGACTTTCGTTATCTGTTCGGACGATGAAACGTTGAAATCTTATCCGTTTGAATTTATTTTTAAGGTAGCTTTCACGCTTGCCGGGAACAAACTTAAAATTTCGTATCGGGTAGAGAATATCGGCAGAGGCGACATGTATTTCGGACTTGGCGCACATCCGGGTTTTAACGTTCCGTTTAACGGCGGGAAGTTCGAGGACTACGAGATTCGCTTCAACGCTCCGTGCAGTCCGCAGAAAGAGTTGTTTGGCGAAAACTATCTCATGGCGGACAAAAGAGAACCGTTTGAACTCGACGAAAACAATTCATTTTCCCTTAAACATTCGCTTTTTGATAACGATGCCGTGGTTTTAAGAAACGCGGCAAGGAGCGTTACGCTGAAAAAGAAAGACGACGAAAAAGGAATAACCGTTGATTTTCCGTCGATGCCGTTTGTGGGTTTTTGGCACACGCCGAAAACCGCCGCGCCGTTTTTGTGCATAGAACCGTGGGCAAATCTTCCGTCCAAAGAGGGACAGATCGAAGATTTAACTCAAAAGGAAAACGTCGGCGTCGTCAGGGAAGGCGGCGTTTCGGAATATGAAATGATTATCACA
>JALETB010000022.1 GCA_022781715.1 Clostridiales bacterium
AAGACTTGACGAGAACGGCTACACCGAAGCAACGATAACCAGACAGGATAACGGGCTCAGAGTAGAGATTCCGTCCATCGACAATCCGGACGACGTTATGCAACTCATCGGCGATCAGGGCGAACTTCAGTTCAGAGATTCTAAGGGTAACGTCAAAGTAAGAGGCGAACACGTATCGGACGCGAGATCGGGTTACGATAAGAATGGCGATCCCACCGTCTATCTCGAATTTACGACGGACGGCGCGAAACTTTTCGCAAGCGCGACCAAAGCGATCGCCGCAAAAGAGGACGGAGTGGACAACAAACTCTCCATTTATCTCGGCGACAGGCTTATTTCCTCGCCCACCGTTTCCGAAGAAATAGCAAACGGACAGGCTACTATAACCGGTATCGATTCCATCGACACCGCAAAGACGATAGCGTCGGTAATCAAGAGCGGCTCGCTCGAAATCGCTTTCGAAATAAGCGAATCGAGGGCTATAACCGCAACGCTCGGAGATAACGTTCTCGACGGAGCGATGCTTGCCGCAGCAATCGGTCTTGTGGTTGTTTTCATATTGATGATCACGTTTTACAAAGGAATGGGCGTTGCTTCTTCGCTCGCCCTTATGATTTACGTAATTCTTTACGTCGCCATTCTTGCGATTTTCCCGGGCGTACAACTTACGTTCCCCGGCATCGCGGGTATCATTCTTTCGATAGGTATGGCGGTTGACGCCAACGTAGTTATTTTCGAAAGAATCAAGGACGAATACGGCAACGGTAAGAGAGTTAAAGCTGCTGTAGACGCAGGTTTCAAGAGAGCGGTCATCACCGTCCTCGATTCCAACGTCACGATAATCATCGCGTCCATCGTTCTCTGGATTTTCTGTTCGGGTTCGATAAAAGGTTTCGCGATAACGCTTTTCCTCGGCGTAATCGTTTCGCTCTTCACGGCGATTTTCGTCACGAGATGGCTTATCAATGTCATGAAGCCGTTCGGCGGAACGGAAGATGAAGGCGTTGCAAAACTCTTCAATCTTAAAAGGAGGGATGCATAATGGCTTCTTTGAGAAACAAAAACGTTAAAATCGTTGAAAAATTCGTTATTTTTCTTTGCGTAAGCATTCTCGTCATCGCTGCAGGCGTTGCGATGATATTCATAAAAGGAATGAACCTCGGCGTGGAATTCAAAGGCGGTATGACCTTTGAAGTTTCCGTTGAAGACGAAGTTGCTGCGACCAACCTTTCGGGCGCAAAAGAAGACGATTTCAAGTCCGACTTAAACGCATGGCTTGCTTCCGGAAACGTCAAACTCGGCGCGGACGCTTACACGTTCAATCCCGCGGCAAATGTTCAGAAAGCCGGCGCGGACACTTACGAATTCAGAGTTGACAGAGATGCAAAAAAGAACGGCGCCGATTATGTTCTTGACAGCAAGAGCGAGAATTTCACCGAAATCTTTGCGAAAGAATCGGGCGAAATGAGCGTTGCCGTTAAAGATTACGTTATCGATTGGTTCAAAACCAACATGAGCATAGAACTCGAAACGGACGACGTTTCGGTCAGAACTCACACGATCGGCAACGAAGTTATGCAGTCGATTATCAAAAACGCGGCTATCGCGGTTGCGGTTGCCGTTGCGGCTATCCTTGTTTATATCGCTATAAGGTTCACCTGGGTATCCGGTCTTGCGGCTATTCTCGCACTCGTTCACGACGTACTCGTCATGACCGCGCTCACCGCGATTTTCCAGATTCCGGTCAACTCAACCTATATCGCGGCAATCATCACGATAATCGGTTATTCGATCAACGCGACGATCGTTATTTTCGATCGCGTCAGAGAACTTGAAAAGACCCCGTCATATGCTGTTCTTTCCGATGCGGAGATCGCTAACAAAGCAATCGTGAACACGCTTTGGAGATCGATTCTCACCACCGTCACGACTTTGGTTATGATCATTTCGCTCGCGATTGTCGGAAACTCGACCATACGTGAATTTGCGTTCCCGATTATTTTCGGACTTCTCGCAGGTGCGTACTCGTCGATACTTCTTTCGGCTCCGATCTGGGTATATTTGAGAAAGTTGTTCAGAATGTCCGGCAAAAGACCGACCCTGAAAACAAAAGCGGCAAAGACCGAAACCGTAGAAGCGGCAGAGGCTCAGGCTTAATAAAAAAACATTTTCGGGCGGATTTGTTATCCGCCCGTTTTTGCATTTAATGAAAAGGAATACGGAACGATAATAACGGAAAGATAAAACGGAATGATAATTACTAAAACACCGCCGTCAGGCTCAGAAAACTTAATAAAAGAAATATCCGGACGATGCGGCGTTTCAACGGCTTTTGCAAAACTTTTGGTCACGCGTGGAATAAAATCCGCCGAAGAAGCCGAAAAATTTATCAGACCGGACAAAAAATATCTCCACGATCCTTATCTTTTCGGCGGAATGAAAGCCGCAACTGAGCGCATAAAAGCCGCAAAGGAAAACGGCGAAACCGTAGTTATTTATGGCGATTACGACGCAGACGGAATAACCGCCACGGCGATTATGTACAGGGGGCTGAAAGTTTTCGGGATAGACGCATACGCAGTTGTTCCGGAAAGGGAGAACGGCTACGGACTTACGGAAGGCGTGCTTGAAAGAGTACTCGAAGAATATTGCCCGGATCTTATCATAACGGTCGACTGCGGAATTTCGTCTTATGCGGAGATAGAGGAGTTGAAAGACCTCGGCGTGGACGTAATCGTGACAGACCACCACGAAATTCCCGAGCAAATTCCCGATTGCACGGTCGTAAACTGCAAACTCGGCGACGGATATCCGTTCGACGGACTGTGCGGCGCGGGCGTTGCGTATAAGGTTATCAGCGCGCTTGTCGGCGAGGAGGCGGATAACTTTCTCGATCTCGTTGCCGTTGCTACGATTGCCGACAGCATGCCGCTCACGGACGAGAACAGAATTCTCGTGAGCGAAGGTTTAAAACTGATAAAAAGCGGCAGATGCTCGAAAGTTATCAGAGCGATATGCGAGTCGGGCGGGGCAAAAGAATTGGTTGCTTCCTCGCTTGCTTACACGGTCGCGCCGAGGGTGAACGCCGCCGGCAGAATGGGCGACGCGTATTCCGCGCTTGTCGCGTTCACTTCGGAGGATAATTTCGAGATTAAGATTCTCGCCGACAAACTCAACTCGTATAACGCGGCGCGGCAGACGGAATGCGACGTTTTATATAAAGCCGCTAAGGAAAAACTCAGAACAAAATCGCCGCTGTCGCGGATTATCGTTCTCTATGACAAAGGTTGGAAATCGGGAATTATAGGCATTGTCGCGGCGAAATTGATGGAAGAATACTCGAAGCCGGTCATACTTTTTTCCGAAAAAGACGGCGTTTTGCACGGCAGCGCACGCTCGCTCGGCGACATTAACATTTTCAAGTCTCTCACGGCGGTTCAGGACGTTCTTGAAGCGTTCGGCGGACACGCTCAGGCGGCAGGCGTTACGATAAAAAAGGAAAACATCGGCGTTTTCGAGGAGAAAATCAACGAATACATAGCGAAAACTTACGACGCGACAGCCTTTGCCAAGGATATCGAGGTGGACGGATTCATCACCGGTAAGTTCAAGGCGGAACTCGCCCGCGAACTCGAACTTTTTGAGCCTTGCGGGGTGGACAACCGTAGACCTGTTTTCGCTTTAAACGTTACGGAAGCGAACGCCTCGCCGCTCAAATACGGCTCGCCGCACGTTTCGTTTTCCACGCCTTATATCGACCTTTTGTATTTCAACGGCTACGATTCGCTCGCGCTTTTGAATTCCGCGAATGAAAAAACGGTCGTTTTCGAGCCGAGATTGTCCACTTTTAACGACAGAGAATCTCTCAAAGGCATTGTAAAATCCGTTTCGGCAGTTATCGGCGACGGTGAGGACGTTAAATTTTCGCTTTACCGGAACCAACTGTCAAACGCCGACGAGTTGGAAACTTACGAAAAAATCGACACGGCGCAGGCTCAGAAATTCATAGACGAAGCGACCAAAGAGATTTACGGTACGGTTTTCGTTGTCAACAATCCGGACTCGCTGAAAAAATACAAGAGGCTCGAAACGTTCGACCGTGAGTATCTGAAAAAGACGTGCAAGGGCAATTTAAACGTCCTTTGTTACGGAATTTCAACCGTAGATTTTGACGAATACGAGCGCGTTGTTTTTCTCGATAAACCGCTCTATATGCCGATTATCGGCATAAAAACGTATGTCAACACCGAGTTGAACGGGTTTGATGCGGAGGGGTTGAAAACGGACAGAGACGCACTCGTCGGCGCATATCTCGAACTTAAAAATATCGCCGGCGGATTTACGGACGTTAAGGAAGCCTGCGAAAAGTGCGGAGAAAAAAACGCGAAGCAACTCGCGCTCGCCGTAAAGGTATTTGAAGAATTGGGTTTGCTCGTGCAAAAAAACGGAAAATATTTGGTCGTCGGCGGAAAAAAATGCGATATTAATTCGTCGGTGATATTAAACAGAGTAAAAGATTATATAAAGTAAAAGCAATCGTCGTTGCGCCGCAAAAGGTTGCAATCACTCGCGACTAAGGAAAGCGACGATAAACGTCGGAAAATTATGTACGAAGAAATTGTTGAAAGCATCGAAAAAGGCGGCTATTCGGCAAGCGAACGCGAAGTTCTGAAAAAAGCGTTTCTTTTTGCACAGAAAGCCCACGAAGGACAAAAACGCGCCTCGGGCGAAGAGTATTTCACTCACCCCGTGGCAGTCGCGCAGATCCTTGTCGACCTCGGAATGGATTATTACACCGTTGCCGCGGCTTTTTTGCATGACGTAATCGAAGATACGCCCGTTTCGGAAGGCGATATAAAGGAAGAATTCGGCGAAGAAATTCTGGAACTTGTCGAAGGCGTTACGAAACTCGATAAAATCGAATTCAAATCCCACGAGGAAGAGCAGGCGGAAAACTTCAAAAAGATTTTCGTCTCGATGGCCAAGGACATCAGGGTCATCATCATCAAACTTGCGGACAGGTTGCATAATATGCGTTCGCTCAACTTCCTTTCCAAGGAACGCCAACTGAGAATGGCTCGCGAAACGCTGGATATTTACGCACCCATCGCGGGCAGACTCGGTATCTCGCAAATCAAATGCGAACTCGAGGATCTTTGCCTTAAATATCTCGACCCCGAGGCTTACGAATATCTCGCAGTCAACATCAACAGCCAGATCAGCGAAAGGAAAGAGTTCGTCAATTTTGTCGTTAACGAAATAAAGAAAATACTGAAAGAATCGAATATCGAGGGCGAAGTGTTCGGCAGAACCAAACACTTTTACAGTATCTATAAAAAGATGAAGCGACAAAACAAGACCCTCGACCAGATTTACGACCTCACGGCGGTGAGAATAATCGTCGACACGGTTGATCAGTGCTATGAACTTTTCGGGAAAATTCACCAGGAGTGGAAGCCTATCCCGGGCAGAATAAAGGATTATATCGCCACGCCGAAAGAGAATATGTACCAGAGTCTGCACACCACGGTCGTGACGAACATAGGTAAGATTTTCGAAATTCAGATCCGAACCAAGGAAATGAACCGCACGGCTGAATACGGTATCGCCGCGCACTGGAAATATAAGGAAAACAAGGAAAACACGGACGCGTTCGATAAACGTCTGAGTTGGATAAGAGAAGTCATGGAGTGGCAGGGCGGCCTGAATAACTCCACGGAATTCCTCGAAAGCATCAAGGGCGACCTCTATAACAACGAGGTTCTCGTGTTCACGCCTAAGGGCGAGGTCATCAGCCTTGTCAAGGATGCGACGCCTATCGATTACGCTTATAAAATTCACACCGAAGTGGGCAACAAGTGCGTCGGGGCTAAGGTCAACGGCAAAATGGTACCCTTAAACACCACGCTTCAGGTCGGCGACGTTATCGAGATAATCACGTCGAAAATCTCCAAAGGTCCGTCGTGGGACTGGCTCAGGATAGCCAAATCCTCGGGTGCGAAAGCGAAAATTAAAGCCTTCTATAAAAAGGCGATGCAGGTCGATAACGAAAGAGTGGGCAAAACGATGCTCGAAAACGAGGCGAAAAACCGCGGTTATAATTTCGGAGATCTGCTTAATCCGATCAGTTTTGAAAGGCTCAGTCAGAAACTCTCCGTTTCGACGCCCGAGGAAATGTGCGCGGCGGTCGGCTGCGGCGCGATAACCATAAACAGCGTTCTTTTAAAACTTATCGATTTCCACAAAAAGGAAACACCCATTCCCGACAAAATTGCGGACAGTAAGGTCAAACGCAGTTCCGAAAACGTCGGCGGCGTAAAAATCAAGGGCATGAGCGGACTCCTGGTTCGCTTTGCCGGTTGCTGTAACCCGGTTCCCGGCGACGATATAGTCGGTTTTGTTTCTCGCGGGAGGGGCGTAACCGTTCACAGGCGCGATTGCCCGAATATGAAAAACGAAGACCCGGGCAGGCTTTTAGAGGCGGAATGGGTAGGCGATCAGGGTTCGTACAGCGTTTCAATAAGGGTTATCGGCGGCGAGGACGCGCCTATTCTCGTGTGTGTTTCAAACGCGTGTACCGAACTTGGGCTGATGATAGTTTCCGTTAACGGAAGAATCGACGCGAAGAACCATCAGTCTATCGTCGAGTTCACGATAAAACTCGGCAAGAAAAGCGATCTCGATTTGCTTATCAACAAAGTCGAGCAGAACAGTTGCATAACGGAAATATTCAGAATATGATAAAAATTATTAAAAAGCCCGTCGCTCCGATCGACGCGAACTCGTATACGGTGATCGATACCGAAACTAAAAAGTGCCTGTTAATCGACTTCGGTGCGGACTTTTCACGTTTAATGAGGTCTTGCGACGACCTTGGATTGGTTGTTTGCGGCGCAATTTTAACGCACGGGCATTTCGACCATGCGATGAGCGGATACCTCGCAAAGGAGAGGGGAGTGAAGGTTTACGTTCCCGAGGGGGACGAAAAAATGCTTTACACCGACGACAATCTCGCCAAAAAATTCGGCGTGAGCGCGCCGTTTTATCACGCGGACGAGGTGTTGAAAGAGGGCGAGACGGAAATCGGCGGGATAAAAATCAACGTCATTTCCACGCCCGGTCATACGAAAGGGTCGAGTTGTTTTCTTATCGACGGAAAACTTTTCACCGGCGACACGCTTTTTTACGGCTCTTACGGCAACACGTCTTTTCCGGGCGGGAGTTTTGCCGAAATCAAGGATTCGATAACGAATAAACTCTTTAAACTTGACGGCGATTATGAGGTTTTTCCCGGTCACGGCGAAAACACTTATCTCGATTACGAAAGGAAATATAATTACATAAACGATGATAACTACTGATATCCCCTGGCTAGAGGCCGAACTGCTCGAAGAGAGTAAATTCTTTTCTTCGGTGACCGACAAAACGATAATTACTCATTCGTCGAGAGAAGAAAACGGTTTTTTTCTTAACGAAATAACCGTGAACGGTAAGGCTTACGGCTATGCCGACCGCCACGAATATAACGGCGAACTCGAACATAAGCGTTATTTGAGGCGTTACGCAAAACTCGCGTTGTTTCTTGCGCTCACTGATTTTACGGGCGAAAAATCGGAGTGGGGCGCGCTTACCGGCATAAGACCCGTCAAGTTCGCTTATTCCGAGGGCGAAAACTGGCGCGAAATCATGAGCGAAGAAATGCGTGTTTCGCCCGAAAAACTCGATATGGTCGGACGGATAATCGAGGCGCAGAAAGGGATATATTCAAAGGAAAACGGCAACGCAGATTTTTTTGTCGGCATACCCTTTTGTCCGTCGCGCTGCGCGTATTGTTCGTTCGTTTCAAACGAAATCGGCAAGGAAAAGCAAGTTCCGCAGTACGTCGACGCTCTCTGCCGCGAAATCGAGGCGACGAAACCGTTTTTTAAAAAATATCGTTCGTTTTATATCGGCGGAGGAACGCCCGTTTCGCTCCCGACCGACAGTCTCGAAAAAATTCTGAAAACCATCGGCAAGCCCGGTACGGAATATACCGTCGAGGCGGGCAGACCCGATTGCATTAACGACGAAACGCTCGCGCTGCTCAAAGAATACGGCGTTACCAGAATCTGCGTGAATCCGCAGAGTTTCAACGATAAAACGCTTGTCGAAATCGGCAGAAAGCACACCGCAAAAGATATTTTCGATAAGTATGCTTTGGCGAAAAAATACGGTTTCGATATAAATATGGATCTGATCGCAGGGCTTCCCGGCGAGTCGCTCGGCGATTTTAAATACAGCATAGACGCCGCCGCAGAACTTTCGCCGGAGAACGTAACGGTGCATACTTTGTCGCTCAAAAAGGGGAGCATTCTGAAAGAAAAAGTCGAAAGACTCGCTCCGGGCGAAATAAAGAATATGATCGATTACTCGGCCTATAAGTTGATTAACGAGGGTTTTTCGCCTTATTATATGTATCGTCAGAAGTATATGGCGGGCAATTTGGAGAATACCGGTTACGCAAAGCCCGGCAAGGCGTGCGTTTATAATATCGACGTTATGGAGGAGATCGCTTCTAACCCCGCATGCGGCGCAAACGCCGTATCCAAAAGACTTTACGCCGACGAGGACAGAATAGAGAGATACGGCGCGCCGAAGGATATAAAAACCTATATCGAAAAAAACGACAGAATCATTGCCGATAAAACGGCTTTTTTCGACGGTTGCAACCGCTGACTCCTTGCGGCAGACTAAAAAGAAGCACTCAACACTAAAAACCAAGCCCTAAAACCGTGCGGCAGACAAAAGCATAACCTATAAAATAATCATAATAAAATCGAGCAACCGCGTTAAAACGATTGCTTTTTTTTATTATATATGGTAATATACTTGCAGATGCTCGTTGCGCAGTACGGCGAATACTCGACGCCGCGCTTCGCTCTGAAGCGAAATTTCCATTCAGGAGGATAAACAACATGGAAAAAGAAAGAAAATCAGAAATCATCAACACTTACAAAAGACACGACGGAGACACCGGTTCCGCTGAAGTTCAGATCGCTCTTTTGACCGAGAGAATCAACCACCTCAACGAACACCTTAAACTCAACAACAACGACAAGCATTCTCGTCGCGGACTTTTGAAAATGGTTGGTCGCAGAAAGGGTATGCTCGATTATCTTAAATCTGTCGATATCGAAAAGTACAGAGAGATCATCGCTAAACTCGGACTCAGAAAGTAAACTTCGGGGAGTATTTCATACTCCCTTTTTTGCTAAATACTCGTCTTAGTCATCTGTGCGGAAGAAAAGTCGCGGCAAAACCGTCCGTCGGGATAACCCGGCGAAACGAACGGAAAAGTTCCGCGGTTTTTTCTTTCGATGTCGGACAAGGTTCATCCTTGTCCGGCGCGCTGATTTTAAAAATAAAAATTCGTTTTTCACAGCCGTCGCTTTAAAGCGATTAAAGCGTTTATCGCCTTTAAAGCATGCGGGCGGGGGAGAACGTTTCTGAGGCGAAGCGAAAAAAAGAAGGTGCGCTTCGGCTGTAAATCAGAGAAAAAGGAGAATAAAATGTTAGAAAACCACAAAGAATTCAAAACTTTGGTCGGCGGACGCGAAGTTACGGTAGACGTGGGCAAATACGCTCAGCAGGCTAACGGATCGTGTATCGTCAAATGTGGCGAAACCATGGTTATGGTCAACGTTACCATGGCTGCCGAACCAAGAGCGGGAATGGACTTCTTCCCCCTTTCCGTCGACTATGAAGAGAAAATGTATTCCGTCGGTAAAATCCCCGGCGGTTTCAAAAAGAGAGAGGGCAGAGCGAGCGATAAGGCTATTCTTGTATCAAGACTTATCGACAGACCCATCAGACCTCTTTTCCCCAAGGGGCTTTTCAATGACGTAACCGTCGTTGCCACCGCCCTTTCTGTAGATCCCGATATCGCTCCCGAACCGCTTGCGATGCTCGGCAGTTCCATCGCGCTCAGTATTTCCGATATCCCGTGGGCTGGTCCTACCGGTTCGGTAGTCGTGGGCATCGTCGACGGCGAATACGTTATCAACCCCACCGTCGCTCAGAAAGAGAAGAGTACGCTTGCTCTTAACCTTTCGGGAACGAAGGACGCTATAATGATGGTTGAAGCGGGCGCGAAGGAAATCGACGACGAAGCAATGGTCGGCGCGATTCTTTTCGGTCACGAAGAAATCAAAAAGCAATGCGCGTTCATCGAAGGTATCGTTGCCGAATGCGGTAAGAAGAAACTCGAAATGGAACTTTATCACGTTCCCGAAGATCTCGACGCGGCAGTTCGCGCTTACGCGAGCGAAAAACTCGATTACGCTCTCGACACGTTCGACAGAGTGGAAAGACAAAATCGTCAGGATGAAGTTGAAAAAGACTGTCTCGAACATTTCGCGGAGCAGTTCCCCGATATGGCGAGAGAAATCAAGGATTCGCTTTACTATATAACCAAGGAAAAAGTCAGAGCGAAGATCACCAACACAGGAGTAAGACCGGACGGAAGATCGCTCACCGAAATCAGACCTATCTGGTGCGAACACGGAATTCTCCCGAGAGTTCACGGCAGCGCGGTGTTCACGAGAGGAATGACCCAGGTTATGACTACCTGTACTTTGGGAACTATTTCCGAAGTTCAGAAACTTGAAGGCCTCGACAACGAAGAATATAAGAGATATATCCACCATTACAACATGCCCGGTTACGCTTCGGGCGAGGCTAAGCCTTTGAGGAGCCCCGGCAGACGTGAAATCGGTCACGGTGCTTTGGCTGAAAGAGCTCTCGAACCTATGATTCCGTCCGAGGACGAATTCCCGTACGCAATCAGACTCGTATCCGAAGTTCTTTCCTCCAACGGCTCCACTTCACAGGCTTCCGTCTGCGGCTCCACGCTTGCCCTTATGGATGCGGGCGTTCCCATCAAGCGTCCCGTTGCGGGTATCGCTATGGGTCTTATCAAGGATACCGAAAGCGGTAAAATCTCCGTTCTTTCAGATATTCAGGGCTTAGAGGACTTCCTCGGCGATATGGACTTCAAGGTTGCGGGTACGGTCAACGGTATCACCGCAATCCAGATGGATATTAAGATCAAAGGCATCAGCGAGGAAATTCTCAGAAAGGCTATCAGGCAGGCGAACGAAGGCAGACACTTCATTCTCGGCAAGATGCTCGAGTGCATTCCTGCTCCCAAAGCCGAACTTTCCAAATACGCTCCCAAGATTATCTCGTTCAACATCGCAACGGATAAAATCAAGGACGTTATCGGCAGCGGCGGAAAGACGATTAACAAGATTATCGACGAAACCGGCGTTAAGATCGACATCAACGACGACGGCAAAGTGTGCATAGCGACTTACGGCGAGGATCTTTCCATGGCGGAAAAGGCTAAGGCTATGATTATGAGCATTGCGAGAGATCCCGAAGTAGGCGATATGTTTATATCCACGGTCGTGAGAATCCTTCCCAAAGTGGGCGCGTTCTGCGAACTCGCTCCCGGAAAGGACGGAATGATTCACATTTCCAAGATGAGCGAAAAGAGAATCAACTCTGTCGACGAAGTTCTCGCTATCGGCGACACCGTTAAAGTCGAAATAATCAAAATCGGCGAAAAGGGTATCGACCTTAAACTTCTTGAAAAAGTAGTCGCAGAATAATTACAAACCGTCGCCGCGGCTTATCCGAAATATGTCGCGGCGATTTTTTTTAACTTCGTTCCGGGGTTTGAATTCTGTGACGGGTTGCGGGTTATAATGCGATAAAAAATATTAAAGTCGGTCTATAAGTCGATTAACGCGAATATATATAATTCATCAAATCGTTTGATTTTTAAAATCCGAGCGGAATTATTTAGAGCGACGTTACAACAAAAGCGGGATAATAAAGGAGGTTGGAATAATGCATATTATCGACGTTGTTTTGATTTCAATAATCGGGATAATCGAAGGGATAACCGAGTGGTTGCCCATATCGAGTACCGGACATATGATGATTTTCGAGCATTTTTTCGGCGGAGCGTTCACCGAAGGTTTCTTCACAAGCGACTTCAAAGATATGTTCGAATATCTTATTCAACTCGGAGCGATAATTGCCGTCGTCGTCGCTTTCTGGAAACGAGTTTTTCCTTTTACGCTTGAAAAACGCGAAAAAATCGGCGAAAACGGACAGACAATAACGAGGAACGCCGTCGCGAGTAAGCCCGAAGTGTGGCAAACCTGGCTCAAAGTCCTCGTCGCGTGCGTCCCGGCGGTCGTCGCGGTCGTTGCGGATAAATTGTTCGACAACCTCGGTGAAACGGGTAAAATCATCGTGGTCGGAGCAATGCTCGCGCTTTACGGCGTCGCGTTCATAGTCGTCGAAAGGCTGCATAAAAACAAAGAGCCGAAAACTGGTACGGTCGGCGAGATAACCCTGAAACAAGCATTTTTTATAGGCTGTTTTCAGGTTCTTGCGGCGGTTCCGGGGACGTCTCGTTCGGGCGTCACGATAATCGGCGCGTTGATTTTAGGTCTTTCGAGAACGGCAGCGGCGGAGTTCACGTTCTTCCTTGCCATTCCCACGATGATCGGCGCAAGCGGATATAAAATTCTGAAATTCATTCTTCGGGGAGGAGAAATCACCGTTCCGCAGATTTCCGCAATCGCGCTCGGAATGGTCATCGCGTTCGTCGTTTCGCTTTTCGTGATAAAATTCCTCACGGAATTCGTTAAAAAACACGATTTCGAGCCGTTCGGCTGGTATAGAATAGTTCTCGGTATACTCGTTATAGTTTTGTGTCTTGCGTTCTGACGTCCGGCAAAAATAGTTTTATAGCTTGCATTCTGAAATCTGAATCGGTTTGTCTGCGTATCAATAACTTTAGAGTCACAACATAAGGGGAAATAGGAATAAAAAAGTAGAAAGTAAACAAATAGATAAATCAGGTTTTACTTATGAAGAAAAACTTTGAAATGAATATGTGCGAGGGCAAAATCTTCGGCAAACTGGTGGTTTATGCCCTTCCGTTAGTTCTGACGAACGTTCTTCAACTTCTGTTCAATGCCGCGGACGTTGCGGTGCTTGGAATTTTCGTCAGCGACGACGCCGTTGCGGCGGTCGGTGCGACGGGCGCGTTGATAAATCTCATAATCGGCTTATTCGTCGGTCTTTCAGTCGGCGCGAACGTGCTTGTGGCGAGGTTTTCGGGCGAGAAAAACGTCGATTCGGCGCACAAAACGGTCGGAACTTCGGTTATAGTCAGCCTTATCACGGGCGTAATTCTTGCTTTTATCGGATATTTCTTTGCAGGAACGTTTCTGGAGTGGACTAATTGCGATCCGGACGTACTCGGTATGGCGACGAAATATCTGAAGATATACTTTATCGGCATGCCGATAATGATGCTTTACAACTTCTGCGCATCAATTCTGAGGGCAGTCGGCGACACTATGCGTCCGTTGATTTTCCTTATCATCGGCGGCGTTGTAAATATCGGGCTTAACATTTTTTTCATTCTTGTTCTCGATAAAACGGTGGAGGGCGTTGCTATAGCAACGGTCGTTTCGCAGGGTATATCGGCGGTTCTGTCGATCATCGTACTTTTAAAAGGTAAAGGCTACGCAAAACTCGATATGAAGAAGTTCAGAATATACATGTCCGAACTCAAAGAGATGATAAGAATCGGCTTGCCGGCAGGCTTGCAGGGCTGCGTGTTTTCCATTTCCAACGTTCTCATTCAGTCCACGATCAACACGTTTTCAAAAACATATATGACGGCGAACACGGTCGCGGGGCAGTTCGACGGATTTATTTATAACGCCATGAATGCGGTCGCGCTCTCGTGCCTTGCGTTCGTCAGTCAGAATTACGGCGCGAGGAAGTTCGACAGAATAAGGACGGTCGTAAGGCAGTCCGTTCTGCTCGTAACGGTGATAGGTCTTGTGATAGGCGGCGGGATAATTTTGTTCTCGGCGCAACTTTGCGGGCTTATAACCGACGACCCGGAAATAATAAGAATCGCTCAGAACAGGCTTTATATTCTCGCTTCCACCTATTTCACGTGCGGCATAATGGACGTTTTGAGCAATTTTATGCGCGGACTGGGCAAATCGACCACGGCGATGATAGTCAGCCTTTCGGGCAGTTGTCTGTTCAGAATAATCTGGCTCAAAACGGTGTATCTGTTAAATCCGACGATCGAAATGGTTTACATCGTTTATCCGATAAGTTGGGTGCTGACGATAGGCGTTTATATGATAATGTATTTCCCGACGCTTAACCGCGCTAAAAGGGAAGTTGCAAAAGCAGAAGCGGAAGCCGGGAATAAAAAAACCGAAAAGACGGAACTTGAAAACAAAGAAATCGAGAACAGGGAACTCGAGGAGGCGGACGCTGTCGCGGAAGCGGAAAAATGTTAAAAAATTTGTATAAAACGCAAAGTAAATACTGAAGAGGTTACAAATGAAATATCAGGTTTTATACAATCCTAAAGCAGGAAACGGAACGGGCGAAACCAAAACCAAAAACATCGAAAAATACCTTCCGGGCGGAGAAATCGTCTATTACGACCTTACGCAGAACAACACGGCGGAACTCATCGCCAAGTTTCCCTTATGCGACAAAATCGTCATTTCCGGCGGCGACGGAACGCTCAATCGCTTCATAAACGACACCGCGGATATGGAAATTTTGCACGACGTTTATTATTTCGCGACGGGTAGCGGAAACGACTTTATACACGACCTCGGCGGCAACAAAGATGACGCGCCGGTGCTTATCAACGAGTACATAAAAGATTTGCCGAAGTTACGGTCAACGGCAAAACTTATAAATTCCTTAACGGGGTAGGGTACGGAATCGACGGATACTGCTGCGAATTCGGCGATCAGTTGCGTGAAAAATCGGACAAACCCGTCAATTACGCGGGCATCGCGATAAAGGGTTTGCTTTTCCATTTCAAACCGAGAAACGCCGAAATAGAAGTGGACGGCAAGAAGTATACCTTCAAAAAAGTGTGGCTCGCACCCACCATGCACGGCAGATTTTACGGCGGCGGAATGAACATCACTCCCGCTCAGGACAGGCTTAAATGCGAAACGGAAACCTGCGGCGTGCTTCACGGCTCGGGCAAACTTAAAACGCTCATGGTTTTCCCGTCCATTTTCAAGGGCAAACACGTCAAACACACGGAAATGTTCACGCCCCTTTGCGGCAACAGAATAACCGTAAAGTTCGATAAACCCACGGCTGTGCAGATCGACGGCGAAACCATTCTCGGAGTAACCGAATATTCGATAGCGTCGAGGGCGGTCGTGAAAGCGGCGAAGGCGGAAAGCGACGTCGGCTGGCATCCCGAAAACCCGATTCGTACATTGTTTATCGGGATAAAAAGACGCAACGAAACAGACTGCAACGCGGAAATAAGACGAAAGTTGAGATTTTTGTTAAATTTTTCAAAATAATTGGCAAAACCCCTTGAAAAATTTCCGGTTATGGTTTAGAATATAATAAAGAAAAAACGGAGGAACGTTTTAATGATAAAACTTATTTATGGCCCGAAAGGCTTTGGCAAAACTAAAATCATAATGGACGATATCAACGTCGCCGCAGAAAAAGCGAAAGGCAACGTCGTTTTTATAACCGATAAATCTATTTGTTCGGTATCGATAAACATTAACGTAAGATGCGTATATACCGATGAATACGGAATTTCTTCCGTCGAAGCGTTGAAGGGCTTCATTATGGGCCTTATTGCGGGCAACAGCGATATCGAAGCGATTTTCATCGACGGTATCTTAAGAATTGCCGATTGTAAACTCGGCGACCTCGAAGATCTCTTCGCGGCGATCAAAAAGGTCGAAGGCGTTAAGTTCGAAATGACGGTCAGCGCGGAAAAGGCAGACCTTCCTAAGTTCATGCTCGAATATGTGTAATAACCGGCGCGATAACAAATAAATAAAAGCGAGGCGGATTTCCGTAAAAGATTTCCGCCTTTTTTATTGTTTGACAAACAGTCGGAATTAATATATAATAAACGAAAACACGTTAGAAAGGAAAGAATTATGAAGCAGGTAAAAACGCCGGCAACTTCCGAAGAAGTGAAGCCCGCAGAATTAAAAGAAGAGCAGCAAAGCGTAAAAATTTATCCGGACATCAATTATAACAGAAAAGAACGCCGCAAATCGCTTATTTACGGCGCGCTTCTGGTCGTTCTGATGGGCGGAATGGGCGCGAGTATATTTATTCAGGGCTTGAACAATCCCGAATCCGGCACCGTAGGTTATCTCATGGGCGCGATAATGCTCATTTTCGTGATTATATTTTTATCGATGATTCCGTCGTCGTTCAAACAGTACCCGGTAGACGGCAAGCCGCTTATCGAAATCACACCCAAGGCGATAACGATTAACGGCGAAACGAAGAAAATTTCGGATATTCTCGAGGTTCGTCTCACGATAACTCTCGCTCCCGTCGGGAATAAAGAGGAAAACGAAAAGTACGTTGAATCGCTTCTTGATAAAGAACCCGCAAAACACGTCACCGGCAACGTAGATTTCGCGGTTAAAGCAATCGGCAAAAAAGGCGAAACAACCAAAACGCTTTTCACCACGGTCGCCGATTCTTACGAAGCCCTCGTCGCGCTTTATCAGGCGGGCGTTAAGCATTACAGCATAGTGTATTCGCTCAAAAAAATAGCGAAAACCTCGCGTTACAATCTCGGTGAAACGGTTACGGAAGAGGGTGTGAAACTTTCCGAACTTTCCAAAAAGGACAGAATGAAACAACTGTTCTGAAAAAATTATCGAAAAACACTGAAAAGCGGCTTAAAACGCCGCTTTTTGTTTGACTTTTTTTGCGTACAGCGGTATAATCGACGGGTATGAATAGTATGAAAAGTATAACGAAACTTACGCGGGGTGACGGATATGCCTAAGGGAAAACAAATTCTCGCTAAAAACGCGGAAAAAAGAGTTTTCGGCACGGCAAAAGTCGGCGAAAAAGGGCAGATAGTTATCCCTAAGGAAGCGAGAGAGGCTTTCGGGATAGAATCGGGCGACACAATGCTTATTTTCGGCGATATTTCGTGCGGAATAGTAATCACAAAACTCGACGTTTTAAACAAAACGGCGAACGAAATTATAGAAAAAATAAAGGAAAACAAATAGAAATGAGCATACTTAACGCTTATAAAGAACTGGGAATTTCAGACGAGGTTTATTCCTTTGGCGAAAAAATACTCGAATCGTTAAAGGATAGGTTCGATAAAATCGATAAAATAGCGGAGTACAATCAGTGCAAAGTGCTTGCCGCGATGAAGAAAAACAGAGTAGACGCGGCTTGCTTTGCCGCTTCCACGGGCTACGGCTACAACGACCTTGGCAGAGATAAAATAGAAAGGGTTTACGCCGATACGTTCCACACCGAAGCCGCGCTTGTCCGCCCGCAGATAGTTTGCGGCACGCACGCTTTAACCGTCGCGCTTTCGGCGAATCTGCTCCCCGGCGACGAGCTTTTGTCCCCCGTCGGCAAGCCTTACGACACGCTCGAAGAGGTTATCGGCATCAGAGAGAGCAAGTGTTCGCTCAAAGAATACGGCGTTACTTATAAGCAGGTGGACCTTTTGCCGGACGGAACTTTCGATTACGACAATATTGCACTCGCGATAGGCGAAAAGACGAAACTCGTGACCATTCAACGCAGTAAAGGTTATCAGACACGCCCCACTTTTTCGGTTAAGCAGATAGGCGAACTTATCGCTTTCGTGAAGAAAATCAAACCGGACGTGATCGTTATGGTCGACAACTGCTACGGCGAATTCGTTGAGGAAATCGAGCCGTCGGATGTCGGCGCGGATATGACGGTCGGCTCGCTCATCAAAAACCCGGGCGGCGGTTTAGCCCCCGTCGGCGGGTATATCTGCGGTACGCAGGAATGTGTGGACAGATGCGCATACAGGCTTTCCGCTCCGGGGTTGGGGCAGGAAGTAGGCGCGAGTCTCGGCGTTATGCAAAGTTTTTATCAGGGATTTTTCCTTGCGCCCACGGTTGTTTCGGGTGCGGAAAAGGGCGCGATTTTCGCCGCGGAAATTTACGAAAGGCTCGGATTCAAGGTCTTTCCGCCGGCAAGCGAAGAACGTCACGATATAATTCAGGCAATCGAACTCGGCAGCAAAGAGGGGATGATTGCTTTCTGCAAAGGAATTCAGGCTTCCGCGCCGGTTGACAGTTACGTAACGCCTATTCCGTGGGAAATGCCGGGCTATGAAAGCGAAGTTATAATGGCGGCGGGCGCGTTCATTCAGGGTTCGTCCATCGAACTTTCCGCCGACGGACCGATAAGAGAGCCTTATGCGGTGTTCTTTCAGGGCGGCTTGACCTGGTATCACGCAAAAATAGGTATTCTCACATCCTTGCAGGAAATGCTCAATGCAGGGCTTGCAAAACTCTGAGGTCAAAACTTTGAGTGTATTTAAAATCGAACAATTAAAATAATGGAGAACAAAAGATAATGTGGTTTTTACTCGCGCTCATCGCGCTTGTTTGTTGGAGCGGATCCGATCTGTTTTCAAAAATCGGTTCCAAGCCGGACGATAAATTCAGCCAGTGGAAAATGGTCGTCGCAGTCGGTCTTGTAATGGGCATTCACGCAGGTATCGAAATAGTATTTTTTAAAGTGCCGTTTTCGCTTGAAGCAATGTGGACTTATCTGCCCGCGTCCTTATGTTATATTTCCTCGATGTTTATCGGGTATATCGGGCTGAGGTATATCGAACTTTCCATTTCCTCGCCTATATGCAACACGTCGGGAGCGTTTGCATCGCTCTTCCTTATCATATTTTTTGCGGACAGAGCGGGCATCGAAAGCCAGACGCAACTCGTGATGACGATTGTGGGAATAATAGTGTGCGCGCTCGGCGTAACGGGTCTCGGTTTTGCCGAAATGAGCGAAGACGACGAAATAAGAGCGCGCAGACAGGAAACAGCGAACGTGAAATACAGCAAAAGTTGGCTCGCGCTCGCGATTCCCATAATTTATTGTTTTATCGACGCGGCGGGAACGGTCGCCGATTCGTTTATTCTCGACGTACTTGACGAGGACGTGGCGAATGTCGCTTATGAACTCACGTTCCTTCTTTGCGGAATAGTCGCCGCGATTTACGCGTTTGCTATCAAAAAGGACAAGCCGACGGTAAAACGCGAAGCCCCGAAACTTATCGGAGCGATCAGCGAAACGGTGGGGCAATTTGCTTATATTTCCGCCATTGCGGCAAACACCGTGGCAGCAGCGCCGATAATTTCCTGTTATTGCGTGCTTTCGGTTGTGTGGAGCGCGATATTCCTCAAAGAAAGATTGTCGTGGAAGCATTACGCGGCGATTGCGATAACTGTCGTCGGAATTGCCGTTCTCGGTATATTCGGCGGGGAATAAGCGGCAAAAGTTTATAATAATAGCGGCGGCGGATTGTCCAAAAGCAATCCGCCGCCGTTTTAGCGTTACGGTTAAAATGATTCAGTGTTTGTCGGAATAAAGATTAATCACGGCGTTCGCCGCGTTACAAACGTCGTAAATAAGTTTTTTCGGGTGTAAAATGCTCACCTTATCGCCGAAGCCGAGCAGTTTTGAGATGAGCCAGTCGTCGCACGGAATCGTCGCCGAAGCGTAAAGATTTCCGTCCGCACCCTTATAAACCGCGTCCACGCCCAGCCATTCTTCAACGTCCGCGCGGGCGGCTTCCGTAAGTTTCAGTTCTATGGTTTCACAAGGCAAGTCCTCGAACCATCTTTCCAGTTTAAGATTGCTTTTCGCGTCCTCGCGCGGGCTGTATTTTTTGTCGGTAAGGTTTGCGTAAACAATTCTCGATGTCTTGAAAATTCTGAAATCGTTCCTTAAAAGGCAGAACGCGTAAACGTACCAGAAACCTTGTTTCAGCAAAATAATCTGCGGCTCGATCTCGCGCATGGTTTCCTCGCCCGATTTGTCGCGGTAGCAGATTTCGAGCGTCGACTGATTTTCGATTGCTTTTTCCACCGTATAAACGACGTTTTTAACGTTGTCGTTGCCGTACCAGTTCGAGCCGTCAATGATAAAGTGCGAGGCCGGCATACTTTCGCTTGCAAAATCCGAACGCTTGAGCGAGCAGAGTTTGTCCAGCGCGGATTCGATGTCGCTGCTGCCGAGTTGCTCGTTGCACGATTCGAGCGTCGAAACCACGGCGTTGAACTCGCTTTCGGTCATAACGCTCGCGGGCAGTCTGAACGATTCGGCAATGTAATAGCCCCCGTTTCTGCCCGGTTCGGAAATAAGCGGGATATCCGCAAGGCTTATCGCCGTGAGATAGCGGAACGCGGTGCGCGTGGAGATGTCGAACCTTCTCGCGATATACGCCGCGCTGACTTTCTTTTTGGAAAGCAGCAAAAACAAAATTTTAATCATCAATTCGTATTTCATTTTTTTCGCCCGCTTGTTTACAGAAATTATGTAAATATTTTACTAAAGGATGTTCCTTTTGTCAAGAAAATCTGTCCGCGATAGATAAAGCCGCGTTTATTTATTATCGGAAAATGCAATAATACGGTATATGAAAGTAAATATTTATCTTAATAACGAAAGACTTGAAAACGAAGACGTGAAAAAATACAAATGCGTGAGTTCTGTCGTAAAGGACGCGGTCAACGAGGCGTATTACAGATATCTCGACGAACAGACCGGATCGCGCGGCGGTAAAAACGTCAAGTGAAAGAAAAGAGCAAAAAAATCACATTCGATTATCCGTTATACGACGAGATAACCGACGAGGACGATGAGATAACAGCGGCGTATCTCCGCGTTTCCACGGATACGCAGGCGCAGGAAGGTTACGGCCTCGACGTTCAGTATGCCGCGATAAAAAGATACGTCGAGGCTTACGACGTCAAAAACGTTTTCATTTTCGCCGACGACGGCTACACCGGAATGAACGAGGTTCGTCCGGCTTTTTCGGCTATGTCGAAGTTGATGAAAGAGGGCAGGGTTAAATTCGTCATCACGTACAGTCTCGACCGAATCGGAAGAACGCAGATGATTATTCTGCGTTTTTTAAAAGAGCAGTGCGAGGCGGCGAAATGTGATTTTTACGCCGTGAAAGACAACGTCGATTCGAGGAGCAGGCAGACTTACGGCATATTGATTTCCATATTGTCAATTTTCGCGGAGTTCGACCACGATGCGATCATTTCCAAACTCACGAGCGGCAGAATTCAGCGTGCAAAAGAAGGATTCTGGAAGGGCGGGGGAAAGCCGCCGTATGGCTACAGATACTCAAAAAAAGAAGGAGAACTCGTCGTTTGCGAGGAAGAAGCGGAAAAGGTTAAAAAAGTTTTCGATATCTACACGACGAGCGGTTTTTCACCGAAAAAAATAGCGGATATCGTCGGGCTTTCGTCCGACAAAGCCGTGTTCAATATTTTGAAAAACAGAATCTACATCGGCGAGGTTTTTTATCGCGGCGAAAGTTATAAGGGGCGCCATAAGTCGATTATCGACTCTGAAACGTTTGAATCGGCGCAGGAAATACTGAGAGAAAAAAGCGTTAAAAGGAGCGGTTCGGTTTATCTTTTGTCATCGCTTTTGGAGTGCGGTGAATGCGGCGCGAAAATGCGCTATATGAAGTGGGGTAGAAAAGGCAGACAGATAAAAAACGGACGAGAAAAGAACGCAGCAAAGGGCGACGGCGAACTCAGAATTTTGTGTTATTCGTATTTCCCGAACAGCACCAAAAAGTATCTCGTAAAATCCGAAAATTGCCCGAACGTGATTTTCGACGCGGAGGCAATCGAAGCCGCGGTGATTGAATCCGTTATGCGTTTCGCGGTGGAATACGGAGAAGAAAGAGAGAGAAAAGAGTTGTCCGCAGATGATATAACCGAGGGGTTGAAAGCGAAAAAAGATAAATTGGCGGCGGAATATTCGCGGCTCGTGAACGCTTACAGAAAACTCGGCGACGAGGAACTTTTGGAACAGGCGGCGACGATAAAACGAAAAATTAGGAGACTCGAGAAGGATATCGCTGACGAAGCGGAAAAGAAAACTCTCCTGAAAAACGAACGAAAAAAGATCGAAATAATCCGCACTTTGCCCGACACGTGGGATAAAATGGACGACAGAACGAAACAAAGAATTATCCGCGGACTTGTCGAAAAGGTCGTTGTGACTAAAGGCAAAATAGACGTACACCTGCGCAGTTCCGCATATGACAAAATCCCTGAGGTTTCGGCCGAAAAAAAAGAATAAGCATTGAAAGACGGGCTATAAGTCGATTAATTGAGTATTTTTAAGGAAATTTGCCGCCCGCCTGCAGGCGAGCGGCAAACAAAATATTAGTGATGACGAATGGAATTCCTAATGCGAGAATATGTGTTCCGCAATCTGGACGGCGTTCAACGCTGCGCCTTTGAGCGTGTTGTCGCCCGCGGCAAAATACGAAAAACCATTTTCGAAAACGCCGCTTTTGCGGATTCTGCCGAAGAGAATCTCATTCTTTCCGTCGGCGTCCGTAGCGTTCGGGAATGGCGAAAACAATGCGGCGGGATACTGCATCTCGTCGGTAAGCGTTGGATAATCGACCGGTTTTTCGGTTTCGACTTCCACGCTCACTCCGTGACAGTTTTCCACAGGCACGCGGACGCATGTGGCGGAAACTTTAACGTCAAGTCCCGTGATTTTCCTCGTTTCGTTCACCATTTTCAGTTCTTCCTCAGTGTGTCCGTCCGATAGGACTTCGCCGATTTGCGGGATGAACGTTTCGGAAATATTATAAGGATAAAATTTACCGGTGAAGCCCTGCCTCGTCAGCAAAAGGTCGGCTATGCCTTTCATTCCGCTGCCGCTCACAGCCTGATATGTCGAGAAAACGAGGCTTTTAACGCCGTATTTCTCGATAACGTTTTTTAATGGAACGAGCGCGATTATTGTGGAGCAGTTCGGGTTTGCCACGATGTTTTTCGGAATTTCTGTCATACTTGCCGCGTTGATTTCGGGGATTACGAGCGGAACGTCTTTATCTGATCTGAACGCGCTTGAATTATCGATGACGATCGCGCCGCTTTTCGCGAAAAGCGGCGCGTATTTTAACGAAACGTCCTTTCCCGCGGAGAAAAACACAAAATCGAATTTCCCGTCGATGTTTTCGTCCAGTTTTTCAACGGTCGGTCTTTTGCCGCCGAACAAAATCCTTTTGCCTTCGCTTTTTTCGGACGCGAAAACTCTTAATTCGCTTATCGGGAAACGCCTTTTATAAAGAGTTCCGAGAATTTTTCTGCCGATAAGTCCCGTCGCCCCGACGACCGCCACGCTGTATTTTTTGTTTCCGTTTTGATTTTTATCCATAACACAGTGTATGCTTTTTCCGTGCCGGGCGTTACTTTTATTAAAAGTTTTCCTGTGTCGGGCGTTACTTTTATAAAAAATTTTTCTGCGCCGGATGTTGCTTTTATAAAAACAAAAGCCCCCGATAATCGGCTTATACGGGGGTTTTTATGGTTTAATTAAGTTTTTGAATCGCCGCTTACGCCTTTAAATCTTTGACGGAGCGGATAATGTGCGCGGCGTATTTTTCGGCAACGTTAATCCCGGTGACTTTTTCAAATTCTTTGAAAAACGCGTTGGAGTTCACTTCGCAGAGGATAAGCCCGCTTTTACCGAAAAGAAAATCTATTCCGCAATAGTCGAGTTTGAGTATGCGGGCGATTTTTTCCGCGAGAGTCACGGTTTTTTCGTCTGCGTCGAACGCCTCGCCCCTTCCGCCCGCTGAAACGTTGGAGCGGAAATCTCCCGAGGACGTCCTTTTCATTGCGCCGACGTATTTTCCGCCGACAACGATAACGCGCAGGTCCGTTCCCTTGCTTTCGGCGATAAATTTCTGATAAACGTGAGGGACGAATCTGAGTCGCTCCGCCGTATCCGCAAGTTCTGCCTTGTCGCGCACGATATGCACGCCTTTCCCGAGCGAGCCGTAACATTCCTTAACGATCATCGGAAATCCGAGTTTGCCGGCGAGAAAATCGATGGAATCGCCGTTTATCGAGCCGTAAGACGAATAACACAGCGACGCGGAATATGTTTCCGGCATAGGGATGCCGAACCCGGCAAGTTTGATATAAGTGAGCATTTTATCGTCGCAATCGGTCATCGCGGAATAGCAATTAAAGCATTTCAAACCGCTTTTTTCGAGTTGCAGAAGGGCGTGTTTGTCCTTGTCGTAAAAAACGCAGAAGTCGTAGCCCTTATATTTTACGGTGATGTCTCCGTCCGAAATTCCGCAGGCGGAAACATCGAGCGGGCGGACGTCGGTTTCGACCCCGATTTTCCGGAATTCTTCTTTCAGCCTGAGCGGCTGGTTGAGTTGGCTCGCCTCTTTCGCATAGGCGTTGACGATTATAAGACCTTTCATGACTTTTATTTTAAAATCAAAACTCTGAAAAGTCAAACGCTTGCGTGTAAACAGAGCAAAAACCCGAAAAAACCTTTTTTGAAAACGATAAAACGCTGCAAAAGCCGCAAATATGAAAGAATTGTGTAAAAAAATCGCCCGATTAAATATAATTGACAAAAATCGCTTTATATTATATTATAATACATAAGTACTCAGGAGATTTTTGTATGTTCGGCTACGTAAAACCCGACACGCCGTATCTGTATATAAAGGACGATACGCTTTATAAGTCGCTTTATTGTTCCGTATGCAAAAGCATAGGGAAGATCTGCGGTCAGCGCGCGCGGCTCGGTTTGACGTACGACATAGCGTTTATGTCCGCGTTTATTCACAACGTTGCGGGCGTGGACGTTAAAATCGAAAAAAAACACTGCGTCGCTCACCCCGTAACGCGCCGCCCGATTGCTAACCGCGACGATATAACCGATTTTTGCGCCTGCGCCAACGTCGCGCTTGCTTACTATAAAATCGAGGACGATATCGTGGACGGCAACGGCGGGCAGATAAAGAAGTTGTTTTTCTCCAAAGGCAATAAAAGAGTGGAGAAAAAGCACCCCGAAATAGGCGAGATTATCCGCAGAAGGTATTCCGAACTTCGCAACCTCGAAAAAAGCGAATGCGACAGCGCGGATATGGTCTGCGAGCCTTTCTCGCAGATGATGGTGGAACTCGGAGGCGCCGCTCTTGCCGGAACAAAATACGGAAAAGACGACGAGAAGAAATTTAACGGCGTAGAGCAACTTTTGTATTATCTCGGCAAGTGGATATATCTCATCGACGCGCTCGACGATTACGATAAGGACATCAAAGAGAAAAACTACAATCCGTTTTATTTCTGTTTCGGGAAAGAACCCGATTTCAAATCGCTTCTCAAAAATCGCGGGCAGGACGTTTCGTTCGTGTTCTCGTCGGTTTTTTCGGGACTGAAAGAAGCGTTCGGCGAGTGTGAATTCAAATTCGATTCCGCGCTCATAGGCAATATAATTCTGAGAGGGATTCCCTCCGTAACATCAAAAACATTCAAAAAGGAAGAAAAAAAGAAAAATGGCAAATAATTTATACGATTTATTCGGGCTTGACGAAACTTGTACCGACGCCGAACTCGACGCGGCATACGGTAATTTGCGTTCGAAGTACGCCGAGGACAGATTTTTAGAGGGCGAAGCGGGGAATATCGCCGCGAAAAAACTCACCGAAATCGACAACGCTTACCGCGACATAATCGCGATGCGCAGAGAGACGGCGAGCGGAAATTCTTCCGCGGGCAACGCTTTCGGCTCGGTTGAGGAAAAAATCAAGAACGGCGACCTTGCCGGGGCGCAGAGCGAACTCGATTCGTTCAACGAGCGCAACGCCGAATGGCATTATCTGCAATCGGTTGTGTTCTATAAGAAAAAATGGACGAACGAGAGTAAAAAACAACTCGAAATCGCAATGCAGATGGATTCGTCCAACGAAAAATATAAAACCGCGTATAACAAACTCGTCGATAAAATCAAATCCGATTCGGATAAAAGTTTCTCGAGTTATTCCGGCGACAAAAACGGAAAGCATTATCGCGGCGACGAAACGGGCGCGCCCCAGATGGGCGGCGATTCCTGTATCGACTGGTGCTGCCAGATGGCTATCTGCAACATCGCTCTGAACTGCTGCTGCAACAGTTGCCATTAAAGCGGCGAGACGGGCTAAATAACGATGAAGCAATCCAGACTTATCGCGCTGTCCGCAATAGCGACGGCGTTTTCTGTGGTGTTTATGTCGCTCGGCGCGCTTATTCCCGCGCTCGATTATTCGGGGATATTCATGGCGAGCCTTTGCGTTATGATTCCGCTTGCAAAAAAGAGCGCGAAAGCGGGTTTATTGACCTATGCGGCTACTTTGTGTTTAAGTTGCCTGTTTGTCGGCGCCACCACGGGCAGGTGGGAAATGATCGTGATTTACGGCTTGTTTTTCGGACTGCATCCGACCGTGAATTACCTTTTCCGCGAAAAGAATTTCAATAAATATATCGCTTCTCTAATAAAAATCGCGTGGTTTGTCGGCGTGTTGATTCTGATTTACAACGTCTTCACCGACTTTTTGTTCGACGCGAGTTTTTTGCAGAAAGATTGGGTTAAAAAGTATATTTATCTGATTATAGTCGTCGGCGGCGGCGCGTTGTTTGTCGCTTACGATTTTCTGATGCTGAGATTTCAGCGCATCACGGACGCTCTGGTTGCAAAAATGAATTTTTAACGCAACCGCTGAAATGAACGCAACGCCTGAAATGAACGCGATACCTGAAATGAACGCGACACCTGAAATGAATGCGACGCCTGAAATGAACGTGATCGCGAAAATAAATTCGTAAATTATAATCTCAAATGCCGGCGGAATTCCGCTCGACCGACAAACGGATTATCAAGATACATCAAAGGGGATTTACGTCGGAGGAAAGATGGAAAAAAACGAGGAATACGTCGGAATCGTCGAACGGATAGGTTCGGGCGGCGAGGGGATAATAAAAAACGGAGAATACACGGTTTTCGTTCCGTACGCTCTTCCGACGGAGAAAATCAAATACAGGGTTCTGAAGGTTAAAAAGAACGTGGTTTTCGGTAAGATGACCGAATTGTACGTTCCCGCGGAGGACAGGGTAAGACCGAAATGCTCCGTTTACGAAAAGTGCGGCGGCTGTCAACTTCAGCACCTGAAATATAAGTTGCAACTTCAGTTGAAGAGAAAAACGGTTAAAGATTGCCTTTCCAAAATAGCGTTCATCGACGAAAAGGTTTTATCCACCGTGCCGAGCGAACTCGAGTACGAATACAGAAACAAACTTCAACTGCCGATAAGAACGGAAAGATACGGCGTCGCGATAGGCTTTTTTGCGCAGAACAGCCACAGAATTGTGCCGATAAACGATTGTCCGATTCAGCCGTCCTGGTGCAAAAAAATCATCAAAGCCGTGCGAAGATACGTTTCGGAATGCGACGTTACGGCTTATAGCGAAGAGAGCAAGGTGGGGCTTTTAAAGCATGTCGTCGTAAGAGACGTCGACGGAAAACTGCTCATAACATTCGTCATAAACGGCAACGAATTGCCGAAAAGAACCGAATTAATCGCGATTTTAAGCGAGGAATTCAAGAGTTTCAGTTTGTTCGAAAACATAAACAAAGACGATACGAACGTGATTTTCGGCGAAAAGTTCAGGTGCGTTTACGGACCCGAGAAAATCAGTTCGTCCGATATGGGCGTCAAGTACGAAATCGGTCCCGAATCGTTCATGCAGGTCAACGACCTCGTTCGCAGGAAGATTTATCACGATGCGGTCAAGGCGGCGGAGATTATCCCCGGAACGACCGTTATAGATGCTTACAGCGGCGCAGGGCTTCTGACGGCGATATTTGCGAATCGCGCGCAAAAGGCGGTAGGCATAGAGATTGTCAAGGAGGCGGTCGATTGCGCCGACGAGTTGAAACGAATCAACGGTCTTGACGGCAGAATGGAGAATATCTGTGCGCCGTGCGAGGCTATGCTGCCGGTCGTTATGGAGCGGGAGAGGAAGTCGGGCGCGCGTTGCGTGCTGGTTCTCGATCCGCCGCGGCAGGGCGTTAACGAAAAACTCATCGAATCGATTAAAAAATCGCGTCCCGAGCGGATAATTTACATATCGTGTTCTCCGCAAACGCTTTCGAGGGATCTGGGATTGCTGACGGGTACGTTGGAGCGAGACGGGCAGGAATTGAAGAAAAGCGAAAATCCGGAGGGGTTATACAAAATCGAATCCATCCGTCCGTACGATATGTTTGCTCAGACAAAGCATGTGGAAACGTTGGTGGTATTATCCCGCAAAAGATAATTGTATAATTATGAAAAAAGAGTCCGAGCGCGTCGGACTCTTTATTATAAACGGCGTTTTGGCAAGGTTCGTTTTAATCTTGGCGGGCATAAGAGAAAATCGTTCGCGGCCATGACGGAAAATCCGAATTCGAGCCGTTTTAATGTCGGTTCGGGCGTTAAAAATACGCTTGCCGACCCGAAAACCGACTCAAAATACGAAGTTATCGGAAAATCAGTTGTAAAAAGGCGTGTTTTGTGTTAAAATAAGAATGGTATATTATAGCAAACGCCGCGCATCAGCGAAAAAACAGGAGCCGTATTGAGTAAATATTACGCCGTTAAGGGTAACGGAGAAAAACACCTTTTCACCGACTGGGACGCCTGCAAGGACTTCACCGCAGGCAAAAAAGGTTATAAATTCAAGAGTTTTTCAACGAAAGAGGAGGCGGAATTCTATCTCGAAGATAAGGATTACGCCGAAAACGCCGTGGCGGAAGATTTGAAAAACGGTTACGCCGTTGCTTACACGGACGGGAGTTTCGAAGAGTCTGCGGGTGTGTATTCTTTCGGTGCGCTCGTTTTTTCACCGGACGGCACCAAGGCTTCTTTCTGCGACAGCGGCAAAAATCCCGATTTCATCTCTTCGCGGAACGTTGCGGGCGAAGTTCTCGGCGTTATCGAATCGGTGAAGTGGGCGTTTTTGAACGGCTGCGATAAGTTAAAAATATATCACGACTACGAAGGGTTGTCTGCCTGGGCGACGGGGCTTTGGCAGGCGAAAAGCGCGGTGTCGCTTTATTACGTCGAGCGGCTGAAAAAATATTCGGGCGCGGTGAAAATCACGTTCGAAAAAGTAAAAGGACACAGCAACAACAGTTATAACGAAGCGGTGGACAAACTCGCAAAAGCCGCCCTTTTCGACGGGAAGCGAGAGGTCGTTTCGGGGATAGGCTGCAAAGTAAGCGGCGTGGGCGACTACGAGGCTTTGTGCGAATATATTTATAAGCAGGTCAAAGGCGTAAAACCCGAACTCGGCGACGATTATTGCAAGTTTGAAAACAGAGGTAAAAAACTTGCCGTTTATCGAAAGCCCGGCTGCTTGTCGGTTTGCGGCGATAACGGATTGCTGTATCTCACCGCTGCGGGTTATTTTTATCGATCATGTACAAAAAACGGCGTTAATCGACTTATAGAACGGTTTTTTGATGTTGAAACAAACGGAGAATTCGGTTCGGGAGCGGACGTTACGGAGTTTCTCGCAAAAAACGTCCGCACGCAGAATTACGCGCCGTATATCGTTTTCGCGCTTATCGATACGGAAATGAGAATAAGCGGAGTCCTCGCCTCAAAGGGTTTCACGGGCGAGAAGATTTCCCGTGCGTTCGTTAAAAAGGATGGCGAATTCAAAGTTATTCTTCCGTTCGGCGGCGCGGAAAAAATCGAAGAGAGTTATGCGTTCTTTTATAATTATCGGACAAAACTCGACGATCTGATTTTTTCGCAAAAGGAATGTCTTGATTTTTGCGCGGAAGCGAAAAAATATTATTAATGCGCGGAAGCGAAAAATACTGATGCGTGAAGTAAAAAGTATCAACACGCGGAAGCGAAAAATACTGATGCGTGAAGTAAAAAGTATCAACACGCGGAAGCCTTCAGAAAATAATTACGAAAATACTTTAATTCTCCGATATCGGGGAAAAGGAATGAAATACGATGGATAACGAAATAATTTCGCTTATCGATTCCGTCAAACAGCGGACGGGAATAAGCGTAAGGGTATATCTCGAAAACGGCGACGACAGTTATTCGCCGGTCGCGGGCGAGATGATCGAGCGCGCCGACGGAAAGGTGGACGGCATTAAAGACGTTGCCGAAAAAGGAAAAACTTATTTCAAGTTTCGCCACAAAGCGGACGAATACGTTGGGTATGTTAATTCCGAAAACGGCAACGGCGAAAGTATTGCCGGGGTTATTTCGGTCATGCTCGAAAACATCGGCGGCAAAGAGTTTTCAACAACCAAAAAGGAGTCGCTCAAAAACGTTCTTCTCGGCGAGTGTAACGCTTTGCAGGCTCAGAAGTTTGTCCGGAAGTTCGGTATTCCCGATATGCCTTGTTGCGTTTACGTCGTTTATTCGCAGGGCGGTTCCATCGACGACGTTATCGACTTTCTCGAAAATTTCAAGTCCAACACCCGCGATCTCGTCGTTGAGACCGACGAAATTTCCTGCGCTTACGTCAGATTTCAGGACGGCTCATCGCAGGAGAACGACTTCCAGTCGCTCACCGATTACGCCTATCTTATGGCGCAGAGCGTTGAGGAGGAGTTGGGCATAAAGGTTAAAATCGGCGTCGGCGGCACGTCCGGTTCTTTTTCGGACAGCGCGGTTTCGTATAAGCAGGCGATGATCGCCGTGAGAATGAGCGGCTTGTTCGAAATAAAAACCGTCGTCGCGACGTATAAAGATTACGTTTTTATAAAAATGCTTGAGGATTTGCCAAAGTATAAACTGGAAGAGTTTCTGAACGTTTTGTCCGAACCGGAAACGAAGAGCGTGTTTGCCGACCCCGAAATGCTCGAAACGGCTTCGGAGTTTCTCAAAGCAAACCTGAACGTGTCCGAGGCTTCGCGCAATCTCTATATGCACCGGAACACTTTGATGTACAGGCTCGACAAAATCGAAAAGTCCACGGGACTCGATATCCGCAAGTTTCAGGACGCGATGACGTTCCGCCTTATGACCATATTATATAAACTTCTTGGTTGATGCGGACTGATTGCCAAAGAACGGTTGACTCAGACCGATCGACGCGTTCCGCCTGCGGAAACTTTACACGAAAATATACCCGAGGGAGGCAGCAATGAAAGACGAAAAAAAGGTTACAGAAGAAAATAAACCGAATAAATCCGCTAAAATATTCAAAAGAATTCTCATCGTTGTAATAAGCGCGATATGCCTTATCGGTTCGTTCTTTGCGGGGTTCGTCCTGCGCGACGTGAGCGACCCGGATATGGCTTCGCTTAAGTTTATCGTCGAAACGTATAAAAAATATTACCTCGAAGAATCCGACGATTTTGTTTCGATTATGGGCAACAGCATAATCGACAGATATTCGGAGTATATGACGAAAGAAGAGTACGAAGCGGTCGTCAAGGGTTCGGCAGGGAGAAGAAAGGGCATAGGTATCTCGTACGATAAAACCACGCTCAGAATTTCGTCGGTCAACGGCAATTCGCCCGCCCAGAAAGCGGGAATCAAAGAGGGCGACGTTATCAGGGCTGTGAAAAAACCGGGTGAAGAGAGTTTCACTGAAGTCGGCAATTCCGACGAACTTTCCGCCGTTTTTTCGGCGATATCGGACGACGAGGAGTTTTCTCTTAAACTCGATTCCTCGGGTGAGGAAAAAATCGTTACGGTTGCCCGCGCCGATTATCAGGAGGCTTACGTTTTTTATAAGGACAACTCAGGCGATTATCGATTTCAGGGTGAAAGCGGTAAGGATATGGCTCTTACCTCTTGCTTTGGCGGCTTGACGGAACTGGACGAAAAAACGGCATATATCAGATATTCGTCGTTCAACGGCAGGGGAGGTTCGGATGAAAAAGGCTCGTCGGCGTGGCAGATGAAAACTGCGCTCGCAAAGTTCAAGGCGGACGGAAGGAGCAAACTTATTCTCGATCTCAGAAGCAACGGCGGCGGATATATGGATATTTTAGAGAACGTCGCTTCGCACTTCATCGGCGCGAAAAACGGCACGAAAAATCTTATTTCCAAGGCGGTTTATAAGGACGGGAGCGAGGACAGATTCGTTTCGTCTTCGGTCGATTACGCCGATTACGGCTTTGAGAAGATCGTCATACTCGCCAATTCGGGAACGGCTTCCGCTTCTGAGGCTCTGATCGGAGCGATACTCGATTACGACGCGGAAAAGCGCGTGAGCGTTGTTTTGTCCGCAACCGAAATAAACGGCGGCTACGTTTACAGGTCTTACGGGAAGGGGATTATGCAGACGACTTTCCGCAACCCTGTTTTAGGCGATGCGATAAAACTCACCACCGCAAAAATTTATTGGCCGGTTTCGGGTGTGAGCATTCACGGCGTGGGTGTGGCGAAAAGTTCTTTGCCTGCTTACGCGGACAGAATATACGAGCCTGCCGTCGATAAAACCGTCGATTACGAACTGAAAGAAGCGGTTGCCTTGCTCAGATAAACATCACGCAAAATAAAAGCGATTTCGTCGCCGTTCCGGCAATGAAATCGCGGTTGTTTAAATTGTCTGCTTGCGCCGTACGCGAAGAAAAATCAACCCGTTTTCTAAAAACAGGTGGGTGTCTTGTCGAATAAATCCGTTTTTCCGTCGATATAGGCTCGGTTAACCGCAGCCGCGGGCATAACGTATTATTCAGAACGTTCAGGCTCCCTTATTTGATTTGTGGATCTAATTAACTTCCGTTTCGAACGCCGCAGATTTTCTACTATCATTATATCATAATTTAAAAAATATATGCAAACGTTTGGAGAATAAAAATGAAACTTACCGTTCTCGGGAAATACGGTCCCTACCCGGCAGTCGGCGGCGCGACGAGCGGCTATCTGTTGGAAACCGAAAAAGCGTCGTTCGTTCTCGATATGGGTTCGGGCGTTTTTTCGCGGCTCGAGGGCAAAATCGCGCCTGAAAAAGTCGATTGTATCATAATTTCGCATTTTCACGCCGACCATTGCGCCGATTTGCCTATTTTGGGCTACTATCTTCAACGGCTCGACAAGTCGGGGAAGATTAACGGAAAAATAAAGGTGTTCTGCCCGAAGTCCGACTGCGAAATCTGTTCGTCGATTTCCCGTTCGAAGTATTTCGACGTGACGTTTGTCGAGGAAAAGGAGTATGAATTCCGCGGGGTGAAACTCCGGTTTTTTAAAACGAATCATCCCGAAACGTGTTATGGCGTGAACATAACGGAAACAACGAATCAATCGGTTGCGACGGACAAAAACGGCATAACGGGCGGCGAAATGAGTTTTTCTTACACGGGCGATACCAACGTCTGTCCCGCGGCGGAAGAACTTTTCAAACGCGCGAAAGTCGTCCTTGCAGACGGCGGACTTTTAGAGCGCGATCGCAGTGAATCATCGCCGCATTTAAGCGTTGAAAAGTGCGTCGAGTACAGCAATAAGTGGGGCAATAAGTTGATTATCTCGCATATTTGCCCGTCATACGATAGTGAAGAAATTATTAAATGCGCAGGAAGAAAAGGGGAATGGACGATAGCGGAAGAGGGGAAGTCTTACGATTTTTAAGAAAACCCGTTAATTTCAGACCGATACTTTTCTGTGCGATTTCGTTCGGCGTCGGAATTTTCTTTTTCGGCAAGTACGCAGCAAAAGGCGCACTCGCGGCGCTGTTTTCTTTCGCTGCGGTCCTTGCTTTTATATGCGTCGCTTTGCCGTTTTGTATCAAACGCAGAAGAAAGGTCTTTCTCATAACTTCGGCGTTCTGCCTTGCGTTCGTTGCGCTCGGTTTGCTCACCGCCGGGATTGCTTTCAACAAATATCTCGGAGGAAGATTCGAGGCGGACGGTTATTTCGTTTCGGGCGAAGTGGAGTCTGTTTACGAAAACGACGGAAAGTATTTCGCAACGCTTAAAAATTGTAAGTATAACGGCAAGAGCGGCGGCAAATTTTACTTCAGATACGCTCCGCCGGAACTTGAGAAGTACGATATAGTGGAGATTGTCTGCAACGCGGTTCCCGCAGAGACGTTCAAGGGAAGCGGGCTTTCGTCCAACGCTATTTACGGCCGAGCGATGGTTTCCGCGAGAGTGAATCATTATCGCGTCGTCGGCAAAAGCGATAAAATTTACGCGCGCTTTGCCGTGTTTACCGACGGTATTTTGTCCAAGGGATTCGGCAAGGAGGAGTACGCCGTGGCGCGTGCGCTTCTTCGCGGCGACACCGACGAAATGGCGGAAACGATTGATTTTTATCGGCTCAGCGGAATCGCTCACGTCTTTGCCGTTTCGGGTATGCACGTCGGGCTTGTGTTTGCTGCTTTCACACTGATTTTCAAGCCTGTCCGCGTCAGAAAGATTTACAAAAGTCTCGCTATAAGTTGTTTATTGTTCATTTATGCTTATCTTTGCGGAATGACGGCTTCGTCCGTGAGAGCGGCTGTAATGTGTTCCGTCGCCGCGCTTGTCGGCAGCGTCGGCGAGAAGAAAGACAGAGTCAACGCGATTGCTTTAGCCTTTGTCGTTGTGCTTCTCATCAATCCGTTCGATTTGTTCCGCGCGGGCTTCGTCTTGTCGTTCGCGGTCAGTTTCGCGATAATTGTTTTCTCGCGGCAGATAAGCGACAAACTTTCTTTTTTGCCGAAGTTTCTCCGCGATTCGCTTGCGGTGATGATTTCCGCTTCGTCGGTTTCGATTCCGCTTTGCGTAATTTATTTCGGAGCGTTCCCGCTTGTGTCGTTTATCACTAACCTTATCGTCGTTCCGCTCGTGAGCGTTTCGTTTTATATGCTTTGGCTCGGTCTTGTTGTTTCGGTGATTTTGCCGATTAATCGACTTATAGCCTTCTTTGTGCCGGGCAATCTTCTTCATCTCGCCACGGGGCTTTGCAAGGTTTTCGCTAATTTCCCGTTGTCGATATCGGGTTTCCCGGCGGTGTTTGCTGTCGTTTATTTCGTCGCTTTGCTCTCCGTCGCCGAAACGGTTAACACGGGCAAACGGCTCAGATTCGTTAACTGCGCTTACGTCGTTTTGTCGCTCGCGCTTCTTTCCTGTCTGTCGCTTGTCTGATATTTTGACTCTGTAGCGACGGGATTCGCCGAAACGCCTTTTAAACTCTTGATTTTTCTTTTCGATAATGTTAAAATACATATTATGAAATTCAAGGAACTCAAAAGAAGCCTTATAAACGGCGTTGAAAGAATTTATCTCGTCACGGGCGACGATGCTTTTTTCGTGTCGCATTCCGTAAAACTGATATGCGATAAATGCCTTTCTCAGCCCGAACTCAATCTGACTAATTTTGACGGACAGGACGTGAAGGGTAACCCCGATAAACTGATTTCCGCGCTCGTGAGTTATCCGTTCATGAGCGAAAAGCGGGTGGTTATCGTCAAAGAGTATTACCCCCTCGCGGCGGACATAAAGGCCCTTTCCGATTATTTTGCGAACCCTTGCGAAACGACGGTTCTCATCGTGTGCGATTCCGCCCCGGCGGACAACCTCGCCAAACAGAAAAACGTGACGATTGTAGATTGTTCCAAAGGCGACAAACTTCTTCTCACGGCGTGGATAAACAACCGGGTGAAGGCAGACAACTGCACGATAACTTCGCTCGCGACGGATAAACTCATCGAATATTGCGACGGCGATATGACGAGGATAAACGGCGAAACCGAAAAACTCGTTTCTTATTGTGCGGGCGGCGAGATAACCGACGCCGACGTGGACGCGTTGTGCGTTAAGGAAACCGATTACAAACTTTACGAGGTCGTCGACTTTATCGCCTCGAAGAGATACGACAAAGCCTACGAAACTTTCACCGAAATGGCGGAGTCGGCGGGCGACGGGCAGAAACTTTTTGTTTCGCTTTATTACCATTTTCGCAAACTTCTTTTCGTTTCGCTTTCCGCGGAGAGTGACGGCGCGCTGGCTTCTTATCTCGGCATAAAGGAATACGCCGTGAAAAAGGCGCGCGAGCAGGCGAGAAGGTTCTCTCCCAAACGCCTGAAAAGCGTTATGGACAAACTTTCCGAAGAAGATTCGCTTTTCAAACAGGGCAGAATCGAAGCGAATTCCGCCGTGTGGAACGGCATACTGAATGTTCTCGTCGGTTGAAATCGGCTGAAACGGACTGAAGAAAAATTCAGCGGTTGAAGAAAAATTCAGCGGATTTAATAAGTAAAAAGCCCGAAAATACAAATTTACACGAAAGATAAAGATAAAAAGGTATATCGCTCGGCAATGCGGCAATATACTTTAGGAGTAGATATGAAAGATTTTTTTAACAAAGTAGCAAGCACGTTTTCCGCCGACGCGGCGACCACCGCGCTTACGATCATTCTTTTTTTCGCATTGTTTTTCTATCTGATCAATCTTTTGCAGAGAAACAACGCGCGATGGATGATTGCCGTTATGTTCGCTTACGTCGCGCTGACCGGCGTGATTTTTATGCTCGTCGAAGAAACGAACAAACAGCCGCTGACTTATTTTTTCGTGCTTGCGCTGCTGGTTCTGACGATATTCATTCTTTTCGCAACGGAAATCAAAAGGGATATCTGGGATCTCGGAACTAAAAAGGTCGCCGAAACGAAACACGTCATCAAAAACGGCGCGGCGACTCAGAACGTTAATCATTGTATCGACGAAATCGTCAAAGCCGTTCAGAATATGTCAAAGAACGACGTCGGCGCGATAATAATTCTCGCCAACGGAAACATGCCGAAAACGATTATCGACAGCGGCGTAATCATCGATTCCGAAATTTCGTCCGCGCTTATCGAAAGCATATTCTTCCCCAAAACGCCCCTTCACGACGGTGCGATGGTAATCAACGGTTCAAAGGTTCACGCGGCGGGTTGCTTCCTTCCCCTTTCGCAGGAGGTGAATCTTCCAAAAGAACTCGGCACTCGTCACAGAGCAGGCATAGGCATAACGGAAACCATCAGCGTAACCTCTCTTATCGTATCGGAAGAAACGGGCATCATTTCGATTGCTCAGGGCGGAAAAATCAAACGTTACGTCGATTCCGAAATGCTTCGTCAGGTGCTTAAAGAGTACTACTGGCAGGAACTTCTGGAACAGAAAGACTGAAAGACCGATTAATCGATGATTTACCCGCGGCTTTGATCCGGCCGTCTTGGCTTTTACAAAAATATTAAAACGTTAGTGATGACGAATGGAATCCCTAAAATACAGGAAATAAGGAGAACTCTTATGAACGGAGAACGTAAAGATAAAACCTCGAAAACTGTTTTGAGAATAATCGTTTCGGCTGCGCTTGCCGCGGTTCTGGCGGTGTTTGTTTTTGTGGTGATGTATTATTGAAAGTTGCTAAGTTCGGTGGAACTTCCATGGCGGACGCCTCGGCTATGCGTCGCGCGGCGGAATTGTCCGGCGCGACCGGGATCGGCCCGATAGCGGTTTCTGCGGGAGGTCGCGTTGCAAACGAAAAAAAAGTAACGGACGAACTTATCGCCGCTCATTCCTCTTTTTGCAGGGGCGAGGGCGAGCGAAAAATTTTTTCAAATCTATGTTCGAGGCTTTCCGCACTTGCGGAAGAACTCAGAATTAATTTCAACGTAACGGACGAACTTATGAAGATCGGGTGCGAGGAATCGAAGTCCTCGTCGCCCGATTTTTTGATATCGCGGGGAGAGTATCTATATTCGAAAATCTTCGCAAAACTCACCGCCCGTCCGTTTGTCGATTGCGCCGAAATTATCCGTTTTAACGACTCGGGCAAGCCCGACTACGAGTTTTCGCGCTATCTTATCAGGGAGAAAAACCGCGAACTCGGCGGGTTCGTCACGGGCGGGTTTTACGGCTGCGATCCGCGCGGAAAAATCAGGCTTTTTCCGCGCGGCGGGGGAGATATCACGGGTTCGCTGCTGGCTCTTGGAGTGAGCGCGGACGAGTATCTGAACTTTACCGACGTGGACGGCGTTCTGAGTTTTTCGCCGTCCTTCGCGGCGCGGTTCGCCGAAAAAACAAGCGTTGCCGAGCCTGCGCCCGCGGTCGTTCCGCGTCCGTTAAAAGAAATTTCGTTCGGGCGCATGGAGCGGCTTTGCGATTTTTCCGTAAACGTTTTTCACCCCGAGGCGTTGAACGCGCTCAAAGGGTCGGGGATTCTCGTGAGAGTGAAAAACACGTTCAATAAGTACGCCGATGGCACGGCGATAACGGAAAAAAGCGAAACGCGCGACGAATTTTTTTTCGCGTCGGACAAATTCGGGGTGATAAAAAGCGTTCTGGCAAGCAAAAAAAACGACGTTTCGCTGTATGCAAAGTTTCTTTCGGAGGCGGGGAGTAACGCCGACGACGATGATGAAATTTTTTATTTTTCGGATTGTGACAAATCTGCGGAATTGACCGAAATGTTGCAAATTAAGTTGAAATGTCCTGTTTTTTCGTCAAAAGAGGGTTATATCGCGCTTATTAAGAGATATAAATCGCCGTCCGAGATTAAAAAAATCTTTTATCGCTTTATCATATAGCCGTCACATATCGGTGGTATATTATAAGCGTAAGCCGAGGCGGGAATATCCCGATAAGGTTTTTAAATCGCTTACCCTAATCCCCCTTAAAATACAAACGAAAAAGGCGGTCCGTCCGGATCGTCTTTTTCGTTTTTTTTTCGTGAAGACAAACGAAACGCGTGGGCGAGCCGGCATTATCCGGCATTATCCGGGTAATGCCGGATAATGCCGAATAAAAATGAATATATGATGAAATTCTGTTGACTTAGTTTTCGTTTTATTATATAATGGTTTAGCGTGCGCAAGTGTCGTTATCCGATGTCAGACCACGATTCGTTTTATTCTTGGCTGGCATGCGGGTCGATTTTGAGCGGCGATTATTAAAGAATATAAACCAAAAAGGGTCGGCAGTTAAGGTCGATTCAGAGGAATAAATGTGATTAACACTATTGGCGGAAAAGAATTTGCGAGCATGCTTTCGGGCGGGACTTTTAAACTCGCCGCATACAGGCAGAATATAAACGATCTTAACGTGTTTCCGATTCCCGACGGCGATACCGGCGACAATATGCTTATGACGTTCGGTTCGGGCGCAGACGCGGCAAAGCGCGCGGGAGGAGATCTCGGCGCGGTTGCAAAGGCTGCGGCGGATGGAATGCTTCTCGGCGCGAGAGGAAATTCGGGCGTAATTCTTTCGAGAATTTTCGCGGGGATAACCTCCGAATTCAACGGACTCGAGAGCGCGGATATCGACGATTTCAAAAGGGGAATGAAAACCGGCGTGGCTAAGGCTTACGGCGCGGTTTCCAACCCCGTGGAAGGAACTATTCTCACGGTGTTCAAAGACGCCGTGAACTATGCCGAGGGCAACGCGCCCGAGGGCGGGCTGGAAGAATACTTCAAAACTCTTCTGGATGAAATGGGTCGTTCGCTTGACAGAACGCCCGAACTTTTACCGGTGCTTGCCGAGGCAGGTGTGGTAGATAGCGGCGGCGCGGGGCTTTATTACATATTCGAGGGAATGAAAGACGCTCTCGAAAAAGGCGAGAATTACGCCGAGGAAAAGAGAACCGAAGTCGCTAAAGCGGCTTCTGCGATAGATTTTTCGCTGTTCGACGAAAATTCCGTTCTCGAATTCGGTTACTGCACGGAGTTTCTGCTTCGTCTGCAACGCGCCAAAACGGACGTGGAACAATTCGATGCGGAAGAACTCGCCGCGTATCTCAATTCCGTGGGCGATTCGGTCGTTTGTTTCAAGGACGGCAGCATAGTCAAAGTACACGTCCACACAAAAGACCCTGGCGGAATACTTCGTTATTGTCAGCAATACGGCGAATTCCTTACGCTGAAGATTGAAAATATGACTCTTCAGCACAGCGAAGCGGTCAGCAAAGGGGATAACGCTCAGGCGAAACTTGCGAACCATAAGAAAAAGAAGACCGGCATAGTCGCCGTGGCGGCTGGCAAAGGGCTTAAAGAAACTTTCCTTTCGCTCGGCGTGGACGAGGTTGTGGACGGCGGGCAGAGCATGAATCCGTCGGCCGGCGATATGATTGCCGCGTTCGATAAGGTCAACGCGGAGCGCATATTCGTTTTCCCGAACAACGGCAACGTCATTCTCACCGCGGAACAAGCCGCCGGGCTTTACGACAAAACCGAAGTCATCGTTTTAAAAACCAAGACGATAGGCGAGGGTTACGCAGCTGTTTCGATGATGGAAACCGACGGGACAACCGAAGATATAGTAGGCGGCGTTTACGAGTCCGTCGCAGAAGTCGTCACGGCGTGCGTTTCGAAGGCTAACAGAAACGCAACCAAAAACGGAGTTTCCGTCATAAACGGAGATTATATCGGTTTCGTCGGCGACGAAATTATTTCGGACGACGCCGATAAAAACGAAGCGGCTAAAAAACTTCTCGGCAAGATAAACGTCGCGGGGTACGGTCTTTTGCTTATGTTTATCGGCGAAGCCGTGACGGACGAAGAAGCCGAAAAATTAAAAAAAGAACTTGAAAAGTCTTACCCGGAAACGGAAGTAATCGTTATCAAAGGCGATCAGCCCGTTTACGATTACATGTTTGTTCTGGAGTAATAGGAGATAAGGAGAGAGTATGTATACTATTTTTACGGATACGGATTGCGATTTTACACCTGAAACAGCAAGGGAATACGGCTATAAACTTATCAGCATGCCGTTTTCGATCGACGGAAAAACTTATTTTCCGTATGAAGATAGCGAAACGTTCGATATGCCGCCGTTTTACGCGAAACTTCGCGAGGGGGTTATCCCCACAACGAGCGGCGTTTCCGCAGAGAAATACAAAAATTATTTCCGTCCCGAATTCGAAAAGGGCAACGACGTGATGTACGTCCATTTTTCGAGGGCGATGAGCGGAACTTTCAACGCGATGGACGAAGCAGTCAAAGAACTCAAAGAGGAGTTCCCCGAGAGAAAGTTTTATGCCGTCGATACGAAAGGTATCACGATTATCAGTTATAACATCGCCAAGGAAATAGGCGATATGTATAAAAACGGCGCTTCGCCCGAAGAGATAATCGCGTGGGCGGACAAAGAAGTCCTTTGCTATTCGCAGTATTTCTTCGCCGACGACCTGAAATTTTTCCGCAGAAGCGGCAGAGTCAGCGGCTTTTCCGCCACAATGGGAACATTGCTCGGCATTCGTCCGATAATTTATATGGACGCCGAGGGCAAAATGCTCAGCATCGGCAAGGAACGCGGAAGAATCAAGGCGATGGAAAGGGTTCTTGCGTATATGGACGAACTCGGCGACCGCGTTGCCGATTACAGAATCATCATCGGTCACACCGATTCTCCCGTAATCGCCGGCGAACTTGCCGAAAAAATCAGGGAAAAATACGGAAAGGACGTCAGACTCGAAGTGGTGACGACAAACCCCACTGCGGGCAGCCATTGCGGTCCGGACGGAGTCGGCGTGGCGTTCCATTCTAAACATCGTTAAATTCCGAGAAACATTAATATGATAGAGATTAAAAAAGTCGAAAGCAGAAAAGACAGAAAAGAATTTCTCGATTTTCCGCTTAAAAAGTATAAAAACAATCCTAATTTCGTCCCGCCGCTCTATGCGGACGAGAAGAAGATTTTCAACGACGATTACACTTATAACGACACTTGCGAAACCGCTTATTTCCTTGCAAAGAGAAACAAGGTGACGGTGGGGCGTATTTCGGCAATACTTCAGAAGGCGGCGAACGAAAAGAACAACGAAAAACGCGTCAGGTTCACGAGATTCGATTGCGAAAACGACGAGGAAGCGGCAAAGGCTCTTTTTAAAGCCGTAGAAGATTTCGCGCTCGAAAAGGGCATGGACACAGTCTGCGGTCCGCTCGGGTTTTCCGATCTGGAAAGAGAGGGGCTTCTCGTCGAGGGGTTCGATCAACTTTCAACGTTCGAAGAGCAGTATAACGCCGAGTATTACGGCGCGCTCATAGAGGCTTGCGGTTATAAAAAGGAAGTCGACTGGGTGGAATCGAAAGTTTACCTTCCCGACGAGGAAGAAATCGCGAAAATTAAAAAAATGTCCGAATTCGTCATGAAGCGTTATGGGCTTCATATGCCGAAGTGCAAATCGATCAACGAATTTCTCGATAAATATAAGGACAATTTCTTCAATCTATTAGACGTCGCTTACGAGGGGCTTTACGGAACGGTTCCTTTCACTGACGCGATGAAGAAAACGATGATCGACAATTTCCGTCTTATCATCGACATAAACCACGTCACTGTTATACTGAACGAGCAGAACGAGGTCGTGTGCCTCGGGCTTTGCTTCCCGTCGCTTGCGAAGGCTTTGCAAAAATCCGGCGGAAAACTCACACCGATAGCCCTTTTAAAGGTGCTTAAAGCGATAAAAAAGCCGGAAATAATCGATCTCGGTCTTATCGCCGTCCGTCCGGACTACATAAACTGCGGAGTTACGGCAATAATCGCCGCCGGGCTTATCGATATTTTAAAGCAGGACGGCGTGAAGTACGCCGAAACAAACCTTAACCTCGAAGACAATTTCGCCATTCAGAATTTGTGGAAGAGGTTTAACGCGGAAAGGCACAAACGCCGCCGCTCTTACGTCAAAGTTCTGGAGAAAACGCAAATATGAAAATAGCGATAGACTGTCTTGGCGGAGATCACAGTCCCGCCGCAAACGTCGAAGGCGCGCTTCTTGCGCTCGAAGATTTTTCCGATCTCGCCGTGGTATTATACGGCGACGAAACGGCGATAAAAGCCGAACTTTCGGGGAAAACTTATCCTGCGGACAGGGTGGAGATAATCAACGCGCCCGAAGCGGTTGACGGAAACGACAAACCTATCGACGCGATAAGGCTGAAAAAGGATTCTTCGATGATCAGGGCGGTTAAGGACCTTCGCGAAAACGAAGAGATAAAGGCTCTGGTTTCGTGCGGGGCGACGGGTATTCTCGTCGGCGCGTCTATTTTAAGAATAGGCAGGCTCGAGGGCGTGAGGCGTCCCGCGTTCTGCCCCGTTCTTCCCACGATGAACGGCGGAATAGTCGGCGTATGCGACAGCGGAGCGAATATAGACGCTTCCGCGGAGCAACTCAAACAGAACGCGATTATGGGTTCGGCATATCTCAAGCATGCTTACGGAATCGAAAATCCGAGGGTCGCACTTCTGAATGTCGGAACGGAAGAAGAAAAAGGTGACGACGTCCGCCGCGAAGCGTATAAACTTTTAAAAGAAGAAAAGTTGGTCAATTTCGTTGGAAACATGGAGAGCAGAGATTTGCTTTCGGGCAAGTACGATCTCGTCGTGTGCGACGGATTCTCGGGCAACGTTCTGATAAAAAGCACCGAGGGTGCGTGTCTTGAAATGCTAAAAAGGCTGAAAAAGGACATTATGTCGTCTTTCTGGAACAAAATCGGCGCGCTGTTCATGCTAAGAACGTTTAAAAAAGAAAAAGCGTTTATGGATTACAGAAATTACGGCGGGAGCGTGCTTTTAGGCTTGGAAAAAATAGTAGTCAAAGGTCATGGCTCGAGCAACGCCGCTGCAGTCCGGAAATGCATCGAACAGGCGTATAAAACGTCGAAAAACGGCAGCGTTATTTGAGCGTGATTTAATTACGAAAAACGCCGTCAAAACAAAAAACGCCACACAAAAAGGAGAAAATAAAATGTTTGAAAAAGTAAAGAAAATACTTGTCGACGAACTTAACGTCGACGAAAGTCTCGTAACCCCGAATGCAACAATCAAAGGAGATCTCGGCGCAGATTCGATAGATATACTTCAACTTCTTATGACGCTTGAGGAAGAAAGCGGAATAACCATTCCCGATGAAAAACTTTCCACATTCCAGACGGTGGGAGATATAGTCAATTATCTCGAATCTCTTTAATTCCCGCTCAAATTGAACGCCGAGCCTTCCTTAACTACAGGGGAGGCTCTTATGCGTTTTCCGAAACAACGTCAGACAAAGGAAAATATGAACATAAAAATATCCGATCATTTTACTTATAAAAAATTGTTCACGTTTGTTCTGCCGCCTGTGTTTATGATGATTTTAACGTCGATTTACGGTGTTATAGACGGCTATTTCATCTCGAACTTCGTCGGAAAAACGCAGTTCGCGGCGATAAACTTCATTTATCCGTTCATTATGATTCTCGGCGGAACGGGCTTCATGATAGGAACGGGCGGAACCGCTCTCGTTGCGAAAACCCTTGGCGAGGGTGATGACAAAAGGGCGAACGAACTTTTCACCATAATTATAAGGTTCTGCATTCTGCTCGGCATAATCCTCACCGTTTCGGGTATTTTGCTCATTCGTCCTATCTGCAAACTTTTAAAAGCGACCGAAGAGATGACCGATTATTGCGTGATTTACGGCTCGATAGTCATCTCGTTCACAACGTTTTTCATCTTGCAGAGCAACTTTCACAGTTTTTTTTCTGCGGCTGAAAAACAACGCATGGGGCTTATCGTCACGATAATCGCCGGCTGCACCAACGCCGCTCTGGACGCTCTTTTCATCGCCGTTTTCGATTGGGGCTTGATCGGCGCAGCTCTGGCGACGGGCATCGGACAGGTTATCGGCGGACTCGTTCCTCTCGTATACTTCGCAAGACCGAACACGAGCAGATTGAGATTTGTCAAAGCAAAACTCGAACTCAAGCCTATTCTGGCGGCGTGCGCCAACGGCTCGTCCGAACTTTTAACGAACGTTTCGTCGTCGATCGTCAGCATGCTTTACAACATGCAACTGATGAAGTTTTACGGCGAGGACGGCGTGTCGGCATACGGCGTGCTTATGTACGTTCAGTTCATTTTCCTTGCCATAGAAATAGGGTATTCTATCGGCGTTTCACCTATTGTTTCTTACAACTACGGCGCACAGAACACTAAAGAACTCAAAAACGTCTTTAAAAAGAGTATAATTTCTCTGAGCGTGTGCGGTCTTGTTCTCACGGCTCTGGCGGAGATTCTCGCGGTGCCGCTCGCCAAGTTTTTCGTCGGTTACGACAAAACGCTTTTCGACCTTACGGTGCATGCATTCAGGTTGTATTCGTTCGTGTTCGTATTTTCGGGCATAAACGTCTTTTCGTCGGGATTTTTCACCGCGCTCAACAACGGACTCGTTTCCGCGATACTTTCGTTTCTGCGCGCGCTTGTCTTTCAGACATTTTTCGTGTTTATTCTGCCCGCATTGTTCAAGGCCGAAGGAATATGGTTTGCAACGATCGCAACCGAAGCGTTCGCATTCATGACGGCGGTTTTCTTCCTCGTCTTTATGCGTAAAAAATACAATTATTAGGAATAATATATTATGATATTCGGAAAATACATTAACAAATACTATCTTAAGTATTTATACATATTGCTGCTGGGACTTCTGTCTCTCGCCGCGGTGGACTACGCGCAACTGCTGATTCCCGAACTTTATAAATACATAATAAACGGAATCGGCAACGGTTTCAACACGATAAACGGGGTAGACGTTCCGTTCAATTTTGATTTCGTGCTTGATAAAATTTGTCTGCCGATGATAATCGTGATTCTCGTCATCGTTACGGGCAGATTTTTGTGGCGAATCTGCTTTTTCGGCGCGGGCGCGAAGGTGGAAGAGGATTTGCGCCTCAGAATGTTCGACCGCTGCAAAAACTTATCCGCGAGTTATTATCAGAAAAACAAAGTCGGCAACCTTATGTCGCTTTTCACGAACGACCTCGAGACTGTGCAGGATTGTTTCGGCTGGGGCGTTATGATGCTTTGCGACGCTCTGTTTCTCGGCGGAATGTCGTTTTACAAAATGGTTGCGTTAAAACCCTTGCTTGCGCTGTTTTCGCTTATTCCGCTCGCGTGCATGCTCGTCGCGGCGACGGTTATCGGCAATTATATGGAAAAGAAGTGGGAAACCCGTCAGGAAGCGTTTTCGCAACTTTCCGATTTCTCGCAGGAGAATTTCTCGGGAATAGCCGTAATCAAGGCGTTCGTAAAAGAGGGAAAAGAACTTTCGGCGTTCAAAAAACTCAACAAGCACAACGAGGACGTAAACGTTGAATACGTTAAAGCGTCCACTATTCTTAATATCGCCATAACACTTTTCATCGAATCGGTCGTCTGCGTAATTCTCGGTTACGGCGGCTATCTCGTGTTCGCAGGCTCGTTCAATGCGGGCGAACTTATGGAATTCATCGGTTATTTCAATGCGATTATCTGGCCCGTTATGGCGATTTCGGAACTTATCGGAATGAAATCCCGCGGTCAGGCCTCGCTCAGTCGAATCGGCGAGTTGCTTTCCGCCTTGCAGGACGTTAAGGACAGAGAGGGCGCGAAACCCCTCGGAAACGCGCGCGGCGAGATAGAGTTCAAAAATCTTACGTTCGCTTATCCGGACAGCGAAATTCCGTCCCTGAAGAACGTTTCTTTTAAAATCGAAGCGGGCGAAAACGTAGGAATCGTCGGAAGAACCGGTTCGGGCAAAACGACAATCGCCGACCTTATTTTAAGAACTTATAACGTTCCGGACGGCACGGTTTTCATCGACGGAAACGACGTGAACGACGTCACCATAGAATCGGTGAGAAAGAACGCGGCTTACGTTCCGCAGGATAACTTCCTTTTCAGCGACACGATCGAAAACAACATAGCGTTCGCTTCGGACGAGGTGAGTTTCGATGCGGTAGTCCGCTCGGCAAAACTCGCCGACGTGAACGGCAATATCATCGGATTCCGCGACGGATATCGTACGGTGCTCGGCGAAAGAGGCGTAACCGTTTCGGGCGGGCAGAAACAGAGAATTTCCATAGCGAGGGCGATGATGAAAAACGCGCCCGTGCTTATTCTCGACGACGCGGTTTCCGCAGTCGACACCGAAACCGAAAAGACCATTCTCGAAAACCTGCGCCTTACGAGAAAAGGCAAAACCACGATCTTAATCGCGCACAGAATATCCACGGTTAAAGGAATGGACAAAATAATTTATCTCGAGGACGGCGCAGTGGCGGCGGTCGGAACGCACGAGGAACTTATGAATACCTGCCCCGAATATAAAAGGACGGTCGAACTTCAGATTATCGAAGAGAAGAAAAAGAAGGAGGAAAACGAAAATGCGTGAATATTATCCTCTTCTTTTAACGGGCGCGATAATAGGCGTTTTGTCGATCGTTTTCATAGTGGCGTTTCTCTCCATAAAGGATAAGAAAACCGCTATCGGATTCGACAGAAAAATGAAAGATAAAGAACTTATAGGCAGACTTCTTGCTTATGCTAAGCCTTATTGGAAGAGTTTTCTGTTCGTGTCGGTTCTCATGTTTTTCACCGTGTCTTACGACATAGTTTCGCCCTACATAATTTCCAACATCGAGGAACTCGTTCAGCAGGGCGGTTTCACGCTGAGCGAATTGTTCCTTAAAGTCGCGCTGTATGCGAGCATACTCATCGTTTCGCTTGCATGTTCTTATTTTCAGGCGATTATTCTCCAGAAAACGGGGCAGAAAATCGTTTCTAAGTTAAGGGAAGATTTGTTCAGTCATATCGAAAGTCTTTCTCACGCGCAACTCAACACGATTCCCGTCGGCACGCTCGTCACGAGGGTGACGAACGATACGAATGCCCTCTCGATGCTTTTCACGAGTACGATAGTCAATCTCGCGAAGAACGTTTTCGTCATCATAGGCGTAGTCGTCGCGATGCTTCTTTTAAATTATGAACTCGCGCTGATGGTGCTTTGTTTTGCTCCGTTCATCGTGCTTTTCACGGTCATTTTCAGAAAGTTTTCGAGAATGTCATATCGCAAAATCAAGGACGGAACGACCTCTGTGAACACCTTCCTTTCGGAAAACCTTTCCGGAATAAAAATAATTCAGATTTTCAATCGTGAAGAACGTAAAAAGGAAGAATTCAAAAAGAAAAACTCCGCGCTTGCCAAGGCGAGATTTTCCGAGATTTTCGTTTTCGGAATTTTCCGCCCCACGGTTTATATGCTTTACGCATGCGCCCTTCTTTGCCTGTTCTATCTCGGCTCGAAGGGTTATCTCGATAACGCCGAGTTTCTCGGGCAGAAGATGACCGCCCCCGTAATCGTCGCGTTTTATATGTACATTTCGAAGTTTTTCAACCCGATTCAGAACCTTGCGGAGCAGTTCAACTTCCTGCAGTCGGCTTTTGCTTCGGCGGAAAAAATCTTCACGATTATGGATATCGACCCCGAAGTCAAGGACGAGCCGGATGCTATCGAACTGGACGAAGTGAAAGGCGAAATAGAGTTTAAGGACGTGTGGTTTTCTTATGTCGAAAACGAGTGGGTGCTTAAAGGCGTTTCTTTCAAGGTGAACGCCGGCGAAACGGTCGCTTTCGTCGGCGCTACGGGTTCCGGCAAAACGACGATTCTTTCGCTTATCTGCCGAAATTACGATATTCAGAAAGGCGAAATCCTGCTTGACGGAATAAATATCAGGCACATCAAAAAGTCGTCTTTGCGCAAGCATTTCGGGCAGATGTTGCAGGACGTTTTCCTGTTCTCCGGCACGATAAGGAGCAATATAGTTCTCCGCGAAGAATCTTTCACGGACGAGGAGATCAACGAGGCTTGCCGCTACGTTAACGCCGATAAATTCATCGATAAACTCCCCGCAAAACTCGACGAGGAAGTCCGCGAGAGGGGCAACAACTTCTCTGCGGGACAGCGGCAGTTGCTTTCGTTCGCGAGAACGATAATTCATCGCCCGGAAGTTATGATTCTGGACGAAGCGACGGCTAATATCGACACGGAAACGGAAATTCTCATTCAGGATTCGCTCGAAAAGATGATGAATATCGGCACGATGCTCATTGTCGCTCACAGGCTTTCCACGATCCGCAACGCCGACAAAATAATCGTCATCCACAAAGGCGTAATCGAGGAAGAGGGCAGCCACGAAGAACTTCTCGAAAAAAAAGGCAGATATTACGGTCTGTACGCAAATCAATAACAAAACGGTAGATATTTTACCTCCATTGTGGTACAATATTGTTGAAATATAAAACAAGGTTTAAATATGAACGATTTTGAACAAAATAAATTCAGCGAAGTCGTTTCCGCCGACAACGAAGAGGCGGAACAACTCGAAATGTCTGAAGCGAAGGAAATTCCGCAAATAGACGTTCCGGCGGACGGCGAAGAAACCGAACCGACCGCAACGGCGGAAGAATCCGGAACGCCGGACGGCACGGAACAACTCGAAATCCCCATGGAAGAATCCGCAAAGGAAACCGATAAGGAAGAATCCGCAAATGGAATCGATACGGATGAACTCGCGGACGGAATTTTCGCAGAGGAGCCTGCGAACGAAGTTCCCGCAGAACAACCGGCAAACGAAGTTCCCGCGGCAGAACCTGCGAATGGCACGAGCAGTTTCCGCACCGAAGAAGACGCTGCGTTCACGGCGGAATACGGAGAATATCTGGCGAAGAGAAAATATAACAGAACGCCGCTTATTCTCGCGCTTTTCGGGCTTATGTTTTCCGTGTTTTACGGCGCGGGAATCGTTTTGGGAATAATCGCGCTCGTTCTGGGCGCGATCAGATATCGCGTTCATAAGTCCGAGCCGTTGAAATGGGCGATCGTCTTGTCGATAGTCTGCATCGCTCTTTCTCTCGCGTTTATTTTCGCGGTGTCCGGTTCGGCGCTTATAGCCTTCATCAGGCAAATCGAGCAGGAAGAAAGTCAGCAAGGGCTGATAAGAGCGTTCGCACGGGAGTTATTTGGAAGATAATCTGTATAATTTGCTTTCGCACATAAGCGAGGAGTGCAAAGGGAAATACGTGTTGTTTCCGAAGAAAAAACTTCTCGGCGCGTGCGGCGGCGAAACTGTTACGGAAGAAGAATTAAACGTTTATATAGATTCGCTCGCGGCGGCGGGTTATCTCGACAAAAAGTACGCGGATAACGACGTCGTGCTATTAAAACCGCTCGGCAAAAGCCTTACGGCGAGCCGGGACGAAAGTCCTGCCCCGCATGAAGTTTTTCCCGCTCCGGACGGCGGCGGAACCGTAAGCGAATTTTTAAGGTTTATAATAGCGTTTCTTGGCGGATTTTCGGGCGCGCTTGCGGGAATGGCGGTGTTTGCTTTGCTATGCTGACGAGAACGGAAAGAAAAGTCGTCAAAGCCGTCATCGCGGCGGGCGCGGAAAAAGAGAGTTTTCTCATTCCCGAAAAGAGTCTGTTATCTGCCTGCAAAATGGATAAAAAGGACTTGCCAAAACTGAGAAAAACGCTCAATTCGCTTTCGCTGGACGGTTATTTTGACCTTATAAGGTGTTTAAACGGCGGCGAGGAAACGCTATGCGTCGTTCCCCGGCACAAGTTGCTTTGTTACAAGCGCGAAAAACGCGAACTCGTCAACGGAATTGCGATAAAGATATTGCTTGCCGTCCTCGGCTCGATAACGGCGTTTATCGTCACGAGGATTCTTTACGGTTTGTTTTAATGTGGTTTACGGTTTGTTTTAACGATGGAAAAAAAGAAATTTATATTACATTCCGAATATAAGCCGACGGGCGACCAGCCCGAAGCGATAAAAAGCCTCACCGAAGGCATCGAGGACGGGCTTCGTTCGCAGGTGCTTGTCGGCGTAACGGGCAGCGGAAAAACGTTCACCATGGCTAACGTAATTCAGAACGTTCAACGCCCCGCGCTCGTCATAGCGCACAACAAAACACTCGCGGCGCAACTCTGCAACGAGTTCCGCGAGTTTTTCCCCGAAAACAGAGTGGAATATTTTGTTTCCTATTACGATTATTATCAGCCGGAGTCGTATATTCCCTCAACGGATACTTATATAGAAAAAGACCTTTCGATAAACGACGAGATCGATAAACTCCGCCATAGCGCGACTTGCAGTCTGGCGGAGCGTAACGACGTAATAGTCGTAGCGTCCGTTTCGTGCATTTACGGGCTCGGCGCGCCGGAAGAATATTTCGCCCTCGCCATTTCCGTGCGCGAAGGCGACACGCTCGACCGCGACGAACTCATGCGCAAACTTGTTTCCCGTCAGTACGAAAGGAAAGATATGGACTTCATGAGGGCGTCGTTCCGCGTTCGGGGCGACGTCGTCGAAATTTTTCCTGCTTCGTCGGATTCGGTTTACGTCCGCGTCGAATTTTTCGGCGACGAGGTTGAAAAAATCAGCGAATGCGATTTCGTCACGGGCAAGGTGATTTCCCGCTTGTCGCACGTGGCGATTTTCCCCGCGAGCCATTACGCCGTGGGCGACGAAAAAATGGAGGACTCCTTAAAGCGTATTGAAACGGATATGCGCGAAGAGGTGGAGGCTCTCAAAAAACAGGATAAACTTCTCGAGGCGCAAAGGCTTTTGCAGCGCACGAGTTACGATATCGAAATGATGCGGGAGATCGGTTATTGCAGCGGCGTTGAGAATTACAGCCGGTATTTCGACGGCAGAAAACCCGGCGACCCGCCTTTCACCCTTCTCGATTATTTCCCGAAGAACTTCATAACTTTCATCGACGAAAGTCATATGACCGTTCCGCAGATCCGTGCGATGTATAACGGCGACAGGTCGAGAAAGCAGAACCTTGTCGATTTCGGTTTCAGACTGAAGTCGGCTTACGACAACCGACCGCTCACGTTCGCGGAGTTCGATTCGAGAGTGGGGCAGACGATTTTCATTTCCGCCACGCCCGCGCAGTATGAACTTTCGGTTTCGGATAACAACGCGGAGCAGGTCATCCGCCCCACGGGGCTTCTCGATCCGCTCGTGGAAGTCCGCCCGACGAAAGGACAGATAGACGACCTGCAGAGCGAAATCGGCAAGACAATCGCCGGAAAGGGCAGGATTCTCGTCACCACGCTCACCAAGAGAATGGCGGAAAGTCTTACCGACTTTTTGAAAGAACAGTCGATAAAAGTTCGTTATATGCACAGTGACGTGGACACGCTCGAAAGAATAGACATAATTCAGGAACTTCGCCGCGGCGACATCGACGTGCTTGTCGGGATAAACCTTTTAAGAGAGGGGTTGGACTTGCCGGAAGTGAAACTCGTGGCTATTCTCGACGCGGATAAAGAGGGTTTTCTCCGAAGCGACACCGCGCTCATTCAGACGATAGGCAGAACGGCGCGAAACGCCGAGGGCAGAGTTATAATGTATGCGGACGTAATCACCGATTCGATGCGCCGCGCGATGGACGAAACGGCGAGAAGAAGAAAAATTCAGCAGGAATATAACGAAAAACACGGTATTGTTCCGAAAACGATAATCAAAAAAATAACCAACACGCTCGAAATATCGAAAAAAGTCGACCCTGCGAAGGAGATTGCGGCGAAGGATATCCCGGAAGAAATCGAAAAATTGCAGGCGATAATGAAAATCGCTTCCAAAAATCTCGATTTTGAAAAGTGCATCGAACTGCGCGATACGATAGCGAAACTCAAACAAAGGCTCAGAGCAAGCCTGAAATAACGAAATAACGTTAAAAAACGACAAATAACATGTTGAATTACATCAGAATAAAAGGGGCTAAGGAAAACAACCTTAAAAACATCAGCCTCGACATACCGAGAGATAAACTCGTGGTTTTCACTGGGCTATCCGGCAGCGGAAAATCCACGCTGGCGTTCGACACCATTTTCGCCGAAGGACAGAGAAAGTATATGGAAAGCCTTTCGAGTTACGCGAGAATGTTCCTTGGGCAAATGGAAAAACCTGACGTGGAAAGCATAGAGGGCTTGTCCCCTGCTATTTCCATAGACCAGAAAACAACGTCCAACAACCCGCGTTCCACCGTGGGAACGGTCACGGAAATTTACGATTATTTAAGACTTTTATATGCGAGGGTAGGCGTTCCGCATTGCCCCAAGTGCGGCAGAGTGATCGAAAGAACCACGGTCGATTCGATAGCGGAAAAAGTCATGGCTATGGGCGAGGGGAAGAAAATTCTCGTCAACGCGCCCGTCGTCCGCGGAAGAAAGGGCGAATATTCCAAGCAGATCGAAAGTTACCGCAAAAGCGGCTACGCGAGAATAGAAATCGACGGCTCGGTTTTCGATTTGTCTGAGGAGATTAAACTCGAAAAAAACATTAAACACAACATTTCCGTCGTCGTGGACAGGCTTATCGTCAAGGACGGAATGAGAAAACGCCTTACGGACAGCCTGGAAACGGCTCTCAGACTCGCCGAAGGGCTTGTCGCGATCGAGAGCGACGGCGTAACCACGCTGTATTCCACGAATTACAGTTGCCCCGATTGCGGAATCTCCATAGAAGAGATAGAGCCGAGATTATTCTCGTTCAACAACCCGTTCGGCGCGTGTCCTGAGTGTAAAGGGCTGGGTTACACGCAGAGGATAGACGAAAAACTCGTCATCGGCGACCCGAACAGATCTCTCCGCGAGGGAGCGATGACGGTCACGGGCTGGAATCTCGACACCGGCAGAATGACGGAAATGTATTTCCGCGCGCTTTCAAAGCATTACGGATTCAGTCTCGACACGCCCGTCAAAGACCTGCCGCAGGATATCGTGAATATTCTTTTATACGGCACGAACGGCGAGAAAATAAGAACCACTTATTCGTCGCGGACGTTCAGTGGCAGTTACGAATCGGCTTACGAGGGCGTGATAAACAATCTCGCCAGAAGATACAGAGAAACCACGAGCGATTACACCAAGAGCGAAATAGAGAAGTATATGGTCAATTCGCCCTGCTCGGAGTGCCGCGGTTTAAGGCTCAAAAAGGAAGCGCTCGCCGTCACGGTGGGCAGCCTTAACATCGCTCGGCTTTGCGATTTGCCCGTCGTAAAAATCACGGATTTCATAGATGAACTCGTCCTTTCGGAAACGGAGAGCATAATCGCCACGCCGATCGTGAAAGAGATAAAAGCGCGCCTTAAATTCCTCACGGACGTAGGGCTCGGATACCTTACCCTTTCGAGAAGCGCAGGAACTCTTTCGGGCGGCGAAGCGCAGCGAATAAGGCTCGCAACGCAGATCGGAAGCGGGCTTACGGGCGTGTTGTACATTCTCGACGAGCCGAGCATAGGTTTGCACCAGCGCGATAACGAAAAACTCATAAAAACGCTCGAAAGGCTCCGCGATCTAGGGAATACCGTCATCGTCGTCGAACACGACGAAGACACCATGCGGGCGGCGGATTATATCGTGGATATAGGTCCTAAGGCAGGCGTTCACGGAGGCGAAGTGGTCGCGACGGGCAGCGTTGAAGATATCTGCAAAGAGCCGAGGTCGATAACGGGCGATTATCTTTCCGGCAGACGGAAAATCGAAATACCGCTCGCAAGAAAACAGCCCGACGGCAGGTGGCTCAAAATTTTCGGCGCAAGGCAGAACAACCTTAAAAACGTAAACGTAAAATTCCCCGTCGGGTTATTCACGGCGGTCACGGGCGTTTCGGGCAGCGGCAAGAGTTCGCTCGTAAACGAAGTCCTGTTGCCTATAACTTCCAACGAACTCAACGGTTCGAAGATTCGTTACGGCGATTGCGACAAAATCGAGGGTATAGAGTATTTCGATAAAGTCATCGCGATCGATCAGTCGCCGATAGGTCGGACGCCGAGGTCGAACGCCGCCACTTACACGGGCGCATTCACCTATATCAGAGAACTTTTCGCCGCGTCGAACGACGCTAAGGAAAGGGGTTATAAGGCGGGCAGATTCTCGTTCAACGTTGCCGGAGGCAGATGCGAAAAATGTCAGGGCGACGGCATAATCAAAATCGAAATGCACTTCCTGCCGGACGTTTTCGTTCCGTGCGAGCAGTGCAAAGGCAAGAGATATAACCACGAAACTCTTGAAGTTAAATTCAAGGGCAAAAACATTGCCGACGTTCTCGATATGACGGTGGACGAGGCTGTGGAATATTTCGAAAATATCCCGAGGATTTACTCCAAAATCAAAACGTTGCAGGACGTAGGACTCGGTTATATAAAACTCGGTCAGCCGGCAACCACGCTTTCGGGCGGCGAGGCTCAAAGGGTTAAACTCGCAACCGAACTCGCAAAACGTTCCACGGGCAGAACGCTTTATATTCTCGACGAACCCACCACCGGGCTTCACAGTTACGACGTGGACAAACTTATCGGGATTTTAAACAGACTCCGCGATTCGGGCAATACGATAATCGTCATCGAGCATAATCTCGACGTGATAAAAGTTGCCGATTACATCGTGGATTTAGGTCCCGAGGGCGGCGACGGCGGCGGAACGGTCATCGCGGAGGGCAGCCCGGAAAAAGTTGCCGAAAACGAAAAAAGTTATACGGGGCAATTCCTTAAAAAGATGCTCCGGGGGAGATACGAATGATAAGAGACGAATATAACAAAAAGAAGCAAACCACGGCAAAATTCAGCGCGAAGGAAGAGAGAAAAAAGAAGGAACTCGGCGAGCGGAATTATTACGCAATGCAAATCCCCAAAATCACGGATATGTGCAAGGCTCTTTCAACGTCGTTTCTCATAACGATGATTTTTCTCGCCATCGCTTATGCAGTGATTCTCCTTTCGTTCATCGTTTTAAGAGGCACCGAAACGCCTTACAGCACCACGAAATTTATCGTTTACACGTCGATTTTCGGCGCGCTTGTCGTATTTTTCGTCTTGTGGCATCTGGTCATCAAGCCCGCCGAACTCAGAAAAGTGGAGAGATATAAGGCGGAAATCGACAGAATAAACGCGGAAAACCTCAAAAAGATGAGTTATCGTTACGTGCCGACGCAGGCGGTAAACGTCGCCAAATCGACCGACGACGAAAAATGCGCGGCGGAAAACGCAATCAAAACAGCCGAAAATGATAAAAATACGGCGGGCAACGCTTAAATTCAAGAAAAAAGACGCTTTAAGCATTAAAAATTATTGACTGAAAAGGATAAAAGTGTTAAAATAAATAAACAAATGAGGCGTGATATGAATTTTAAAAACTATGACGTCGCCCTTATAACGGACGAAAAACAGAGAATGTACTTTCTCGGATTTCACAGCACGGCAGGATATGTCCTTATAACCAAGGAAAAAACTTATTTCGTCGTCGATAACAGATATCTCAAAGCGGCGGAAAAGGCTTTGAAACCCAAGGGAATCGAAGTCGCTCTCGGCGCTGATTATTCTTTCCTTACGCGCCTTGCGGAAGAAAAGGGTTATAAAACCGTCGCTATAGATTACGGCGTAGTCACTCTTGCCGGGTTCGAAGCGTTAAAGGCTCTGGGTTTCGCTTATGTGGACGCGTCGGCGGAAATTCGCGACCTTATGTCCGTAAAGACTGAAGAAGAGATAAAATATATCAAAAAGGCTTGCGATATTGCCGAAAAGGCGTGGCTCGACACCCTTCCTTTCATAAAAGAAGGCGTAACCGAAAGGCAGGTCGCCAACGAACTGGAATATAATTTCAAAAAGAGAGGCGCGTCCGGAACGTCGTTCGATACGATAGTCGCGTTCGGCAAAAACGCCGCCGTTCCCCACCACGAAACGGGCGACACGAAACTTAAATACGGCGAGTGTGTTCTTATGGACTTCGGCTGCCTTTACAAAGGTTATTGTTCGGATATGACGAGAACCATGTTCTACGGCGAGCCGACCGAACCTTTCAAAAAAGCCTATCTTGCCGTTCTCACCGCACATATGAAAGCCGCTGAAGGAATCAAAGAAGGAATGACGGGCAAGGAAGCGGACGGAATCGCGAGAGATGTTCTTTCTTCGCTCGGTTACGGCAAATATTTCACTCACTCGTTAGGTCACGGCATCGGCGTGAATATTCACGAATATCCGTATCTTTCGCCGAAGGGTGAAGCCGCTCTTAAAAACAACATGGTTTTTTCCAACGAACCGGGCGTGTATCTCGACGGTAAGTTCGGTATAAGAATAGAGGATAGTTGTCACCTCGAAAACGGAAAGTACAAAACGTTTATGAAAGACGACAAGTCGCTTATAATTCTCGGCGGCGACAAAATCAAAAGAGAAAAACTTTACAAATAAGAAGTTTAAGGAGATTATTTATGGTACTTGCAGGCGATTTAAGAAAAGGCGTAACGATCGAATACGAGGGAAAGGTTTACACCGTTGTGGACTTTCTTCACGTTAAACCCGGTAAGGGTGCGGCGTTCGTCAGAACCACGCTTAAAAACGTTGTCGAAGGCAAAACTTTGCAGATAACGTTCAACCCCACCGAAAAATTCGAAAACGCCATTATCGAAACGAAGAAGATGACGTATTCGTATAACGACGGCGAATTTTATTACTTTATGGACGAAGAATATAACATGGAGCCGCTCACTTACGATCAGGTCGAAGAGGCTTTGAAGTGGATTAAGGAAAACGATCCCGTTACCGTGAAATTCTACAAGGGTAAAGCCTTTTCCGTCGATTGCGAAAACTTCGTCGAACTTCTCGT
>JALETB010000032.1 GCA_022781715.1 Clostridiales bacterium
TTTGAATGGCTCATAACCGCCGTCTGCTCGCTCGCGCCGCTCATCTGGCACGAAATCGTGGTTATCGTGAAGAAAATCCGCAATGCAAAACACGCCTGATATTTTCATACGAAAAGTATTTTCCAACTGAAAACGCCCCGGCATCGGACTTATCCGATGCCGGGGCGTTTTATCGCGTTTATAGACTTATACGCCTTCGTTTTCAATTTCCGTTCTGGTTTTTCTGCACCATTGACAAACCTCTTCGCCGCCTTCATTTATATATTCGTGACCGCAAGCGGGAATGTCTTGTACATACTCTTCATAACCGCAACTCGAGCAACGTCTGCTTTCGTAACCGACTTCGGTGCAATGCGGATGTCCGGGATGACTCACGGTGGTCTCAAACGGATGATTTTCCTCATTCGTGTTATCAAACGCGCAACCCGGGTTACCCATATGCTTATAATAATCGAACGTTCCGCCGTTCCAACCCTTGAAAGAAATCGCTGCGCTTCTATCCACAAACCATTCGTCAACAATCGTCCAATTAAGGCTCGGACTTTCTTCGCGGTGTTTCCAGGTTATTTCCCACGCCTTGTTTTCAAGAACTTCGTCGATATCTTCCGTCTGCTTGTCGAGTTTAAAGGTTTCGACCTTGCTGTCGTCGCCGACAGCCCAGTGGAATCTGAATTCGTACCACTCGATTTCGTTTTCCGCTTTTTTGCACGTCTCGCAAACACCTTTCACGATATTATGCCCCGTCGGCAAAACCTTATTGTATATCTTTTTGTAACCGCAGTTCTTTTTGCAGGTTTCAATGGTTCCGCCAACCGTAGTGCAGGTTGCGGTTACCTCTTTTCTTTCCAGGTCGTGAACACATCCCCCGGTTTCGTCTTCTTTGCCGGAATCGTTCGCGCTATCCTTCTCGCCGCTCGTTTCGCTCTCGCTGCCGCTCGCGGAAGAATCCTGCTCGTCCGACCCCGAATCTTCTCTTTCCGAAGCGGAAATTGTCGGATCGCCGCCGACCGATTCGGTCGGCGAGCCGCCCGCAGAACCTTCGAGACACGAAAGACAAAGACAACATACCATCATCAGCGACATGATTATCGCCGAAATTTTAATCGATTTCATAAAAACCACCCTCCTTTTTTCATAATATCATAGTTGCGCCCGTCCGGTCAACAATTTTGCCTGAAAAATATGCCGACGGCGTTCACTCGTTGACATTTTCTTTCCGCGATGATATAATTTAAACGGAAAATTGTATCCGGAGAAAAATATGCTCGAATTACGAAATATATGTTACTCCGCCGAAAACGACGGCGTGAAAAAAGACATCATCAAAAACGTGAGCCTTAAACTGAACGAAAAATTCATCGCGTTCACCGGGCCTAACGGCGGAGGAAAATCCACCCTCGCCAAAATAATTATGGGGATAATCAGACCGACGAGCGGACAGATAATTTTCGACGGAAAAGACGTAACTGATTTATCCGTTACGGACAGGGCGAAAGCCGGAATCGCGTTCGCTTTTCAGCAGCCGGTCAAGTTCAAGGGAATAACCGTGACCGACCTCATAGAAATCGCGAGCGGCAGAAAACTTTCCGTAAGCGAAATCTGCGGTTATCTTTCCGAAGTGGGGCTTTGTGCGAGGGAATACGTGGACAGAGAAATAAACGCGAGCCTTTCGGGCGGAGAACTGAAACGAATCGAAATAGCGGTAACGCTCGCCAGAAAGAGCAAATTCACGATTTTCGACGAACCCGAAGCGGGCATCGACCTGTGGAGTTTCAACAGTCTTATCCGCGTTTTTGAAAATCTCGCGGCAAAAACCGCGGAATCGCTCCTCATCATCTCGCATCAGGAAAGAATTCTCTCGATTGCCGACAGAATAATCGTTATTTCGGACGGCGAAGTGACGAAAGACGGAAAAGGCAGCGACGTTCTGCCAGGAATTTTATCTGCGTCCTCCACCTGCAACGTCCTTAAAGACAAAACCAAGGAGGCGGTTTTATGAATTTAGGCAACACCGAAAAAAGTCTGCTCAAAGAAATAGCCGGGCTGGAAGCGATCCCCACGGGGGCTTATAACGTCCGCGAAAACGGAAAACTCGCCGGGAGAAACGTCACCGCGCACATAGACATCGTGACGAAAAAGGACAAGCCGGGCATCGACATTTATATTAAATCGGAAACGAAAGGCGAAAGGGTCGATATCCCCGTCATCCTCACCGAAACGGGGCTTAACGACCTCGTTTATAACGACTTTTACGTTGCCGACGGCGCGGACGTAACCATAGTCGCAGGTTGCGGCATACACAACGCGGGCGGCTTGAAGAGCGAACACGACGGAATTCATGCATTCCATATAGGCAAGAACGCCAAAGTTTTATATATCGAAAAGCATTATGGCGAGGGCGATGGAACGGGCGAAAAAATTCTTAACCCCACCACTTTGGTCGAAATCGACGAGGGCGGCTCGATGACGATGGAAACGGCGCAGATTAAAGGCGTGGATTCCGCGATAAGGAAAACCGACGCCGTGTTGAAAGACGGCGCGACGCTCGTAATTCACGAAAAAATCATGACGCACGGCAAGCAATACGCCGAAACGAATTTCCACGTTGCTTTAAACGGCGAAAACTCGGGCGCGCACGTTATTTCGAGGTCGATAGCCAAAGACGACTCGCATCAGAAATACATTTCCTGCGTGGACGGAAACGCGAAATGCTCGGGGCATACCGAATGCGACGCGATTATTATGGACAACGGCTCCGTGACGGCTAAGCCCGAACTCAACGCGAACAACATCGACGCAAGCCTTATCCACGAAGCGGCGATAGGCAAAATCGCGGGAGAACAACTCATAAAACTTATGTCGCTCGGCTTGACGGAAAAAGAAGCCGAGGAAAAAATCGTCGACGGATTTTTGAAATAATTTTAAATCAAACCGACAAAAAAGAAAAAATAGGCGGCGATCGTCGGGCAAAATCTCAAACGCGACGAAGACGTGCCGAAGGAGTTATATTATGGCAAAAAAAGACAAAACAAAAGTTAAAAGAGTCAGATCGACAGAGGACAAGAATCTGCTTATCTCCGCTCTCGTCTACATCGTTCTCGGCGCAATGCTCTGCATTTTCAGAACGCAGATGCTCAACTGGGCGATGACGGTAGCCGGTATCATCGCGATCGTTATCGGCGTTCTCGCCATTTTAAAAGGCGACCTCGTTTACGGTATCGTCACGGCGGCGATCGGCGTGCTTATCATTCTCGGCGGCTGGCTCTTCCTCGAGATAGTTCTGCTCGTTCTCGGCGTGGTTCTCGTGGTGAAAGGCATCCTCGAACTCGTGGCGTGCCTCAGATTCTCGAAGATAAACATCATCGCTCTGCTCGCGGCTATTCTCACAATCGTCATCGGCGTTCTGCTCATCGTCAGCAAATGGCAATTTGCCGACACGTTCCTTATAGTTGTCGGAGTGATCTTGATCGTAGACGGCGTGTTGATGTTCTTCGGCAAAAAACTCGTTTGATTCACAGTTCAAAGTGAAAAAGCCTCCCGTTCGGGAGGCTTTTATTTTATAAATCTGCGCCTATAAGTCGATTATCGGCTCATTTTATCTGTCATCAACACAATCTCACTCATCTTCGCCGGCGACCGGACACAGATACTTCTCTTTTATTTCCGCCAGGTCGCCTATGCGTTTCGCACCCTCGTTGAAGGCGAGATAAAGCGCGGCGGTATCGTAACGCGCGTCGTGTCCGCCGACCCCGCAAACCGAAAAAAGTTCGGCGGTTTTCCTCGTCACGTCGTAAGGGTAAATATCCAGAAATCCGATAAGTTCGGAAAGTTTGGGATATTTATACCCCGCGTGGTTTTCCCTCGGGAGTTTCATAACGTCCGTGAAAAACTTCATCGTATCGAACTCCTGTTTATAGCGGAAACGCCTGTCCTGATAACAAAATTCCGCTATCATAAAGCTTATATCAAACTTGACGTTGTGCGCCACGATAAGATCCGCCGAAGAAAAATCGTCGTAAATTTCGTCGATATCGCACGAAAATGTCTTGCCGTTCGACAAAACCGCGAGTTTTTCGGGCGTGAAGCCGTGCACCGCGACGGCAGACGGCTCGATATATTCCACGGCAAAGAAAAAATTCTTCGCCGTCGTTGCCGTTTCGCTCTGCATCACGTAAGAAAGTTGAATTATTCTGCCGGGAATCAGTCCCGTCGTTTCCGTATCGAAAAATAATATCATAGGCATTGTATTCCTTATCAGATTATATCACACTCGCTTCTTTTTTGCAAGGACTCGCCGCCCGCCCGCGCCGCTATTTCACAGCCGAAAAAAGCGCGATTTCACTTTTTTACCATAATCAGGTTGATTTATTTATGAAAATATTGTATAATTAAGGCGAAATCGCGACATTATCGTGACATTATCGTTTCGTTTGCGATTTTAAAGGAAAATAATGAAGGCAATTTTGGATTTTATTGCGAGTAATCGCGTCGTAACGATAATTCTGGCTGCGATAATCGTTATCGCCGTCGCTATGCTGATAATCGTTTCGGCTAAGAAAAAACAGAAAAAGCGGGACAAAGCGTATGCCGATATGTTTAAAGAAGTTCCGATCGTGAACGACGACAGCGAAGAGAGCAACGTCGGCGAAAACCGCCCGGAATTCGCCGTTCACGAAATGGACTGGCTCAAAGGCGAACGCGGATTCGAGGGGGTTCTGAGAACGAAACTCCCGCCCCTTAAGGCTCAGCCCGAAACCTCGGCAATCAAAGCGAAATCAACCGAAAATTCCGACGCCGACGCGATAGAGCAAAACGCCGTAACCGCAACCAACGAAACCGTCAAACCCGAAAAAAAGCAGAAAAAATCAAGCAAAAAAGCGGAAAAAGAGGCGAGGAAAAGAACGGAAGCGAACGGAAACGAGGAAACATTCGCAGCCGCCTCCACGCAACTTTCGATTGACGACATCACCGAAAAGAACGCCGCCGAACCCGACGTTGACGTAATCACGGACGCGTCGGAGATCGCTGAAAACGAAAACGATAAGGAGGAAAATATGAAAAAGGAAAGCATTGACAAGAGCGTTAAAGGCAAAACCGTTAACGTCGAAACGAAAAAAACAGCGCAAAAAGCACCCGTAAAAATTACGGCAGCGGAAAAAATGCCTGCCGAAAAAGTACCTGCGGAAAAGCCCGCGGCGGACAAAAAAGCCGTCGGCAAATGGATAATCAAGGAAAAGGGAGACGGCGAATTCGTCGCGTATCTCTATGCGAACAACAAAGAACTGATGCTGACGAGCGAAACTTATTCCTCGCCGGACGGGGCTAAAAAAGGCATCGCAACGATAAAGAAAAACGCCGCCGAGAACGAAAATTTCACCTATTACCGCGACAAGAACAAGAATTATTTCTTCAAACTCAAAACCTCGAAAAACCGTTTTTTGTGCGCAGGAGAAACTTACGCAAACAAATCGGCTTGCCTTAAATCGATCGAGTCGGTCAAAAATTTCGTCGATTCCCCGCTTGCGGAAAAAATCGAAAAGGACGTTACGGTGATAAACTACACGCCCGGGCAAGATGCGGCTTACGTTCCGCGCAAAAACAGCGGCAAATGGGTAATTTCCGAACTTGACGACGAAACGTATTTCGCCCAACTTTTCGCTTCCAACGGCGAACTTCTGTTAAGCAGCGAGTCTTATGCGTCCTATTCTTCCGCGAAAGACGCCGTTGAAAACATCACTCAGAACGGTTTGAACGGCAATTTCATCATCGACAGCGACAAAAAAGGCAGATATTTCTTCAAAATAAGAAACGCGCAGAAACTCACGCTTTGCGTGGGCGAAACCTATTCTCAGTTAACCGCTTGCCAGAGTGCGATCGAAAGCGTGTTCGGATTCCTTAAAACCGCGAAACTTGCGGAAAACAAATAACGGCTTGTCGCTCAGCAGCGGCACAAAATCTTATAAGACATTATAATATAGCGCGGGCCGGGAAACCGAATGGTTTCCCGGCCCGCGCATTTCGTTTATTAAAACAATTAAAATATTCGTTTTTATTTCTTATCGCGAAGGGCAAATTTACTCTGCTCATCGATAAGTTTCCACGGGTTCTTTTCCATATCCGGGATTTCCGTCGTCTTAACGACGTTTCTCATATAGTTCACGTTTTCCGGCTGATACCAGTAGTTGATTTTGGAAAGGTTTACGGAAAGCAATTTGCCGTCCTGATCGACGAAAGCGATTTCGTTGAATTCGAACACGCCTTTAACGCTTATCATAACGTATTTCGCATAAGAAGCGTTCTTGTCCGTAGCCTTATCTTTCCAGGCATCGTTAAAATCGAGTTTTATCCAGTAGTTCAGATCCTTAGCCTGTTTCACTTCGTCTTTGGTGATTTTGCGGGTGAACGTGTTAAACGTGGGGCTTGCGCTCCTTTTCAGGAGCGATTCGCTCGTACTCGAATAAACGTCCACCGACAATTCGGCTTCGTTTTCATACATTTTAGGGATATTCACCCAAATTTCGGCAACTCTTTTCGTGCCGTCGCCCACGGTGAAGCCGAGTTTGTGAAGGGTTTCGTCCGCAGTTTTTCCGCTTTCGTCCGCTTCGCCGTTTTCGAGAATTCTCTGCACTTCCCAACCCGTCGACGGCTGATTTTCGTTTTTGCACGAAGCGAGAGCGCAAACCGACGTTATACTAAGCATCAGGGCGATTATCGCCGTAATAATTCTTTTCATTTCAACTCCTCTTTTTCAGCCGTTTTCTTCGGGCTGCTTTTCGTTTTTATGTTCTTTGCCTTCCTTGTTGTCCTTCTGAAGTTTTTTGAGTTCCTTCATAAAGGTGGAAATATCCTTGAACTGGCGATAAACCGAAGCGAATCTGACGTAAGCAACCTCGTCGATCTGCTTTAAGCCGTCCATAACCATTTCGCCGAGTTCCTTCGTGGTGACTTCCTGTTCGAGCGAGTTGTAAACCTTTTTCTGGATATCCTCGACAAGTTTATCGATTTCCCACATAGGCACGGGGCGTTTTTCGCACGCTCTGATAATGCCGTTTTTAAGTTTGTTCGGGTCGAAAGACTGTCTGTTTCCGTTGTTTTTAACAACGAGAACGGGCGTGGTCTCAATGGTTTCGTAAGTCGTGAAGCGTTTTCCGCAGTTGATGCATTCTCTTCTGCGGCGGATCGCCGTTCCGTCCTCTGTCTGGCGGGAATCGACAACCTTGCTGTCAAGATGCCCGCAATACATACATCTCATAACGTCCTCTCCTTTGGTGTTCCGGTTACGTTCGTCGAGTTATTCGGTTAGCCGATAGGGATTCGCCCCTTTCAAAGAGAATCGCCCGTTTCGGTTAAAAATATTTTAGCACATTTTATATTTTAGCACATTTTTTCGATTTTGCAAAGGGTTTCGCGATTTTTTCCTTTATTTTTCCGTCTTTTTAAGATTTTTTGCAAAATTTTACGATTTTTTTTCGGAAAACAAGCCTTTCCGGGGTTATTTTGTCGTCCGGAACGCATACTTTTTGTATGCTGGTACTTATTCAGATACTCGTCGCGGTTTATTATCTCGCGATCAACGTTTATTCGTTTTTGCTCCTGCGCGCTCAGAAAAACGCCGAATGCGACGGAGATTGTTCCAAAGTGCGCGACGGAAGCATTTTCATAGCCGCGATTTTAGGCGGAGCGGCAGGCGTTTACGTGGCAATGTTCGTTTTCAAATATCGCTTGAGAAGCCTGCTTCTGATGGTTTTCATGCCCGTACTTATCGTGCTGAACATCTATCTGATAATAGTCGGGTTCGCCCACAACTTCTGGGTCATCACGGATATGCCGTAAACCGCGTCTGTTTCAGGCAATGTTCTATTAAAATATATGCATTAATCGACTTATACGCGGGGTTTTGAGTGGCATTCACCGCAAAGCGGAAGCCCGCTGTCACCTGAGTTCCACACGCGCCTTTGCGTTGAGCGACAAATCGGCAAATTCGCCGTTCAAATATCTCAGATATCCTTCCGCGCCGATCATAGCCGCGTTGTCGGTACAAAGCACTTTTTCCGGCAGAACGAGTTTCAGCCCGTTTTTGTCGCAAGCCGCTTTGAGTTTTTCTCTGAGATAGCCGTTCGCGACAACTCCGCCGCCGGCGGTTATCGTGGACAAAGAATATTCCTTTGCCGCCTCGACCGCTTTTTCGACGAGAATGTCGAGCGCGGCCGCCTGAAACGAACAGGCAACGTCCGCTTTTGAAAAATCCTCGCCCGCCTGTTGTTTGTTGTGAACGTAATTGATTACCGCGGTTTTAAGCCCGCTGTAAGAAAAATTATAACCGCCCTCGCCTTTGAGCATTTTGGGGAATTTTACGTTGTTTTCCCCCTCTTTGGCGAGTTTTTCTATGTTCGGCCCGCCCGGATAATTAAGCCCGAGAACCCTCGCGACCTTATCGAACGCTTCGCCCACGGCGTCGTCGAGCGTGGAACCGAGAATTTTGAAATCGTTGTAAGATTCCACCACGATGACTGCGGTATGCCCGCCGCTTGCGAGCAGGCTTACGAACGGAGGTTCGAGCGTTTTGTCGGACAGATACGCCGCGGCGAGATGCCCTCTTATGTGGCTCACTGCGATAAGCGGCTTATCGAGCGCGTATGCAAGCGACTTCGCGTAAGATACGCCGACGAGCAGCGCGCCTAAAAGCCCCGCGCCGTAAGTTACGGCGATCGCGTCGATATCGTCAAGTTCAAGCCCCGCCGCCTCTATCGCCTCTTTCACGACGAGCGACACCGCCGAGGTGTGCGCCCTCGAGGCAATTTCCGGCACAACCCCGCCGAAACGGACGTGTTCGGTTGCCGAACTCATAATTTTTGAGGACAGGATTTCCCTGCCCCCTTTTATCACCGCCGCCGCGGTTTCGTCGCACGAAGATTCTATAGCGAGAATAATCGCGCCAGGAAAAGCGACGAACGATTTTTTTATTTCGGAATACATTTCAATCGTCGCCTTTTAACACTGTTTGAGATAATCGATGATGAACTGGTCTATATCGCCGTTCATAACCGCCTGAACGTTACCCGTTTCCGAACCCGTTCTGTGATCTTTCACAAGAGTATACGGACAGAAAACGTAACTCCTTATCTGGCTGCCCCATTCAATTTTCTTGACTTCGCCCTTTATCGCGCTCGCTTCCTGCATTCTCTCCTCTTCGCGTTTTTCAAGAAGTTTGTTCATGAGCATACGCATCGCCTGTTCTTTGTTCTGAACCTGGCTGCGCTCGTTCTGACAGGCGACGATTATCCCCGTGGGAATGTGCGTTATACGAACCGCCGATTCAGTCTTATTTACGTGCTGACCGCCCGCGCCCGAAGAACGATAAGTGTCCACTTTTATCTCGTCCGGACGGATTTCGATATCGCCTTCGTCCTGAATATCGGGCATTACGTCGACGGACGAGAAAGACGTCTGTCTTCTCGCGTTGGCGTCGAACGGCGAAATGCGGACGAGCCTGTGAATCCCCTTTTCCGCTTTGAGATAGCCGTAAGCGTTTTCACCCTCGACTTTGAAGCACACCGATTTAAGCCCCGCGCCGTCGCCGTCGAGCCTGTCGTATTCGGTGATTTTATAGCCGTGCTTTTCGGCGTAACAGATATACATTCTGTAAAGCATTTCCGTCCAGTCGCACGCTTCCGTTCCGCCCGCTCCGGCATGGAGGGTTAAAATAGCGTCGCAACCGTCGTACTTGCCTTTAAGCAACGTGCGCAGACGAATCTCCTCGATTTCCTTTTCGGCTTCGCTGAGATCTTTATCCACCTCTTCGAGAACGCTTTCGTCACCCTCTTCTTCGGCGAGTTCGATCATCACTTCCGCGTCCGAAACGGCTTTTTTCGCCTTATCGAAAACGTCGAGTTTATTTCTTATGCTCTGCGCTTCCCTCGAAATGTGTTTCGATTTTTCGATGTCCGACCATACTTCGGGCTTTTCGAGTTCCGCTTCGAGTTCTTTCAATTTAATTCTGAGATTGTCGACGTCAAAGAGAGTATCCTGCCTCTTCCAAAGTCTTGTAAAGTCCTCTCACTTTTTCTTCGTAAACGTCGTATCTGACCATAATTTTTCTCCTTTTTCCGGGCCTTTCGTTATGAGGCAATTCATCCTTTATTTTTTGCGACCCTTCTGTTTTTATTATTACTCTTTTAATATATAATAAAACCCCGCATTTTGTCAAGCGTATGCCGGACAAGAATAAAACGAACCGAGGTCTGACGGCGAATTGTTGACTAATACGTCGTTACGCTCGCGGCTTATATCAAGCATTAACCCGTTCGCGTGCCTTGCCTTAGCCTAAAATTTTGCCGTCAGGCTCGCACGCGACCAAAACGCCGCTATTACAAACCAAGAACGAATTCGTGAAAGAGTGCAAAAAATGGCGGATGCAGAATTGCATTCGGTGTTTTTTGGTACTCCTGACGGGAATCGAACCCATAACTAACCCTTAGGAGTTCTATGTTACTTGCAAAATATCATTAAAACGGCTATTTTCTTGTGTTTTATCGCGTTTTAAGCAATATTTTGCATCTAAATTGACTAATTTTTAGCATTATTTGAGTAATATTTATAACTTCAAATAACTTTCAAACCAAAATAATACCAATTTAATACCAACTTTGAAATTTCTATGACTTCGTATTTACAAACACATTGCCATATATGAAGGAATGCAAAGAACGTCTCCCTTTATACAAAGATTTTTTGTATGGATAATATACGCCTGACCGATTCTTGAATGGTATTTTTGAACGAAATTATCCAACGACGTTGTTGTGTATCTCGTTCCGGATGTCACTTCTATCGGGAACAGTTTTTGCTTTGTTTTACTGCCGTTAGAAATCAGAAAGTCGATTTCAATGTCGTTACGTTTCTTTTCGGTGTTGTATTGAGTGTAGAAAAACAGTCTGTAACCGTTTGCTACGAGGCATTGCGCAATCGCATTTTCGAAAATCATACCTTCATTTATAGATAATCTATCGTGCAATATTTGATTATATAAATTTTCTTCCGCAAGTTCGTTTTCATCAAACGCGTGACTTACAAGCAGCCCCGTGTCGCCCATATAACATTTTAGGGTTGTTCTTTCTTCGTTGATAGATAACCCGATATTAGGATCAGCGCAATTAAAACATTCGTTTACAATCATCGAATCGCCGAGCCAAAAAAACGTTTCTTCGTACATAGGAAACGTGGATTTTTCCTTAATGGACGATAAACGGACTCTCTTTTCGTGTTGCGACAAAAAGCCCGGTATCTGGTCGAATATGGATAAAACTTTTGAGCGATAATTTCTGTCTATCTTGCTTATATCGCTGCGATAAAGAGATAAAATATCTCTTTTTTCCATATCTGCG
>JALETB010000035.1 GCA_022781715.1 Clostridiales bacterium
TTATTCTTTAAGTCCGCAACTTATGTTCGGGAATTCCTTTCTTCGCAATCAAACGCCGAGGATTCCGCCGTTGAACATCGGGATGAGAATGGTGAACACGAACGCAACGACCGGCGCGGTGAACGTGAGTCCGTCGATACGGTCGCTCATTCCGCCGTGACCGGGGAGAATTTTGCCCATGTCCTTGATGCCGAGTTTTCTTTTGATAACGCTTTCCACAAGATCGCCGAAAGCCGTAAGCACGGCGCACGCTATACCCGAAAGGGCGAAAAGAATCGCTTCGAGCCAGATTGCGCCGGTGCCGAAAATCAAGCCTTTTTCGGTGAAAATAAAGTAAACAAGAAGGCTAGCTATCATTCCGCCGACAAGCCCGCCGATAAATCCGCTTATCGTTTTGTTCGGGCTGATTTCGGGGCATAGTTTTTTGCCTTTCATCGCGCTGCCCACAAAATAGGCGAACGTATCCGCGCAGGGGGTTATCGCAAACGCCATCAGAAGCGGCTCGGTGGTGCTGTATCTGTTGATAACGAGAAGGGAAATGAGAATGGTCGCCGGGTAAATCATTACGAACAAACTTATTCCTATGCTTTCGATCGTTACGTTTTCATATTCGAAAACGAGCAGCGAAAGAAGAAGCAGGAATAAAAACATCATCGCACCGAACGCCCAGCCGAGTCCTTTCAGGCAGTATGCAAGGTAAACGGCAAAAGGATAGACGAAAATAATCGCCTTTTGCTTTTTCAGAAGTTTGTCCGAAAAAGCCCTTTCGTATTCGTAAGTGGAAATAACCGCCATTACGAGAATGAAAAAGTCGAACAAAAGGTCGCCGACGGTTATCGGTTTAAGAAAAACCCCGACGAGAACCTCCGACGTCAGAAAATATTTACACAGAAAGAAACCGACCGTTACGATAACGATGCCGATTCCGGTAATTATTCTTTTTAACATAGTTTATCCTTATATTCTTTCGTCTACTTCGCGCCTGCCCCGGCGCTACGTAAACCGATGATAACGTAACGATACCGCAATCGACTTAAACTCCGCCGAATCTTCTCTTCCTGTGAGAATACCAATCGAAAGCCTTTCCGAGTTCTTCGGCGCGGAAGTCCGGCCACAGAACGTCGGTAAAATAAAATTCCGCATAGGCGCACTGCCACAAAAAGAAATTGGAAAGCCGCATCTCGCCGCTCGTCCTTATAACGAGGTCGATATCGGGCAGTCCGGCGGTGTAAAGCCCGGCGGAAATATCTTCTTCGGTAATCTTCGTTTTGCCGCTTTCGAGCGCGAGGTTCACCGCACGCGTTATCTCCGCGCGCGAACCGTAATTAAGGGCGACGTTCAAAACATTACCATTAAATTTCCCGGACTTTTTGACGGCGTTTAAACATTTTTTCCGCAAACTTTCCGGAAGCGGCGAAATATCGCCCGAAATTATGAGTTTAACCTCGCGTTTTATGAGTTTCGCGAGTTTTTTATCGATAAGAATACCCAAAAGACCGAAAATGGAGTCTACTTCCTCTTTCGGTCTTACCCAGTTTTCCGTGGAAAAAGCGTAAAGGCTCACAACGTGCGCGCCTCTTTCGAAACACTCCGTGACGACTTCGTCGATAACGTCCGCGCCCTTTTTATGCCCGTAACTTCTCGGCTTGCCTCTCAGTTTCGCCCATCTGCCGTTTCCGTCCATTATTATCCCTACGTGACGGGGAACGATTTTTTGTTCTTCCATCAAACGGTGAGGAGTTCCTTTTCTTTTTCGGCGGCAGCCTTTTCGATCGCCTCGATAGCCTTGGTGACCTTCTTTTCGACTTTCGCTTCGTAATCGGCGTATTCGTCGTCGGTCATCTCTTTTGCCTTGTTCATCTTTTTAAGAGCGTCGAGCGCGTCGCGACGAATGTTTCTCACTGCGACTTTCGCGTCCTCCGCCATCTTTTTAACCTGCTTAACGATTTCCTTTCTTCTCTCTTCGGTGAGAGTGGGGAAAACGAGCCTGATGACGTTGCCGTCGTTGGTGGGGTTGATTCCTATATCCGAAACCTGTATGGCTTTTTCGATGATTTTAAGAAGGCTCTTATCCCACGGGGTAATCACGAGGCACTGTCCGTCGGTTACGGCGATGTTGCCCACCTGATTTATCGGCGAGGGCGTTCCGTAATAATCGACCTTGATTTTATCGAGGACGTGCGGGTTCGCTCTGCCGGCTCTCACCTGCGTAAGGTCAGACATGAACACGTCTGCCGATTTTTCGAGTTTTTCCTCCGCCTCCATCATTATCATTTCAACTTTTTCGATATCTAATGCCATTTTTGTTCTCCCTTGATTTTCTGAAGTTTTCGTCCGCGGTTTTCTGCGAAAAAAATCTTTCAATTATATTATACGTCAAACGACGATTATTTTCAACGTTTTTTCAAAATAGTCGCCATTTTTTGTCAAATTTTCAATAAATAACGGTGCCTTCCTTATCCCCGGCGACGGCTTTGACTATCGAGTTTTTGTCCGAAAGCCCGAACGCGTGAACTTTAAGCCCGTTTTCCTTGCACATAACGACTGCCGAAGTGTCCATCGCCCTGAGTCCTCTCGCGACATATTCGTCATAAGTGAGTTCGTCGAATTTCTTTGCGTTCGGGTTGATTTTAGGATCACTGTCATAAATCCCGTCGATATTTTTAGCGAGAAGAAGGGCGTCCGCACCTATTTCCGCCGCTTTGAGTGACGCGCCCGTGTCGGTGGAGAAGAATGGATTGCCCGTACCTCCGCCGAACACGACGATTTTGCCTTCTTTGAGGTACCTGTCCGCAACCTTGTGGTTGAATTTTTCGCCCACGCCCGAAATTTCTATCGACGTAAGCACTCTCGCGTCCGCTCCGGCGCCTATAAGAGCCTCCGAAACTGCAAGAGCGTTGATGACGGTGGCGAGCATTCCCATCTGATCCGCGGTCACTCTGTCCATATTCAACCCTTGTCTGCCGCGCCAGATGTTGCCGCCGCCGACGACTATGCCGACTTCCACGCCGAGTTTCGCCACTTCGAGTATCTGTTCGGCAACGCTTTTCAGCGATTCGGAATCGAACCCGTGGCCCGACGCGCCCGATAACGCTTCGCCGCTGATTTTGAGCAATATTCTTTTATATTTCGCTTTCATAAGATTCTCCTGTTTCCCGCGTATATTCCGTTCGGGAACAAATATTCCGCCCGGAAGATTATTCCGTGCCGGGAAAAAGCCGATTATAAAAAACGGGACGCGTAAAAAAACGCGCCCCGTATCGCACTGACTGAGAAAGGATTAGGGCTTTTTGATTTTATCGCCCGTAAAATCCTTATTTCTTCATTGCGGCAACCTGAGCCTGAACTTCGTCGGCAAGGTTTTCTTCTTTCTTCTGAAGTCCTTCGCCCATTTCGTAACGAACGAATCTTCTTACGGAAATCTTTTCGCCGATCTGAGCGGTAGCCTCGATGATTACCTGTTCGATGGTCTTGCTCGTATCTTTGACGTATTTCTGATTGAGAAGGCAGTTGTCTTCATAGAAAGTTTTGATTCTTCCTTCAACCATTTTGTCGACGATCTTTTCGGGCTTGCCCTCTTCGAGAGCCTGCGCTCTTAAGATGTTCTTTTCTTTTTCGAGAACTTCTTCGGGAACTTCTTCCTTGCAAACGTACTGCGGATTCGCAGCGGCGATCTGAAGAGCGATGTCGTGAACGAGCGTTCTGAACATTTCTCCGTTGGCAACGAAATCGGTTTCGCAGTTTACTTCGAGAAGCACGCCGACTCTTCCGCCCATGTGGATATAACTGTCGACGATGCCTTCCGCAGCGATTCTGCCAGCCTTTTTAGCGGCTTTGGCGATTCCTTTTTCTCTGAGATAATCTATTGCTTTGTCCATATCGCCGTCGCATTCAACGAGGGCGTTTTTGCAATCCATCATTCCTGCGCCCGTTCTTTCACGGAGCGTCTTTACGTCGTTTGCCGTATAATTAGCCATAATGATTTTCTCCTTAAAATTATTTTCGGTCGCTTTCCGCGATGCGCGATTACGCTTCTACGGGTGCTTCTTCGGCGGGAGCAACTTCTTCCGCTGCCGCTTCTTCAACCGTTTCTTCCTTAGCGACGGGTTCTTCGTCCACGACGTTGCGTCTTACGGCGTCTTCGCCCTGCTTAGCCTCGATTACGGCGTCCGCAATGATGGAAGCGATGAGTTTAACCGCTCTGATAGCGTCGTCGTTACCGGAGATAACGTAATCCACAAGGTCGGGATCGCAGTTCGTATCGGTGATCGCTACGACGGGGATTCCGAGTTTTCTCGCTTCCTTAACGGCGTTGAGTTCGCAGTTGGGGTCAACGACGAACATAACTCCGGGAAGGGCTTTCATCTCTCTGATACCGCCGAGGTTGTAGAGAAGTTTATCTCTTTCCGCTTTAAGTCCGAGAACTTCCTTTTTGGGAAGAAGGTCGAACTCGCCGGTCTTTTCCATGTTATCGAGTTTGTTAAGTCTGTCGATTCTCGTTCTGATGGTCTTGAAGTTGGTAAGAGTACCGCCGAGCCATCTCGAGCTGACATAGTACATTCCGCATCTTTCCGCTTCTTCGCGAACGGCTTCCTGAGCCTGTTTCTTCGTTCCGACGAAAAGGACGTTCTTTCCTTCCTTAACCTGCTCCACAACGAATTTATACGCTTCTTCGACAAGGTCGACCGTTATCTGAAGGTCGATAATGTGAATACCGTTTCTTTCGCCGTAGATGTACTTTTTCATCTTGGGGTTCCATCTTCTCGTCTGGTGGCCGAAATGTACGCCGGCTTCGAGAAGTTGCTTCATAGAAGTTACTGCCATACTTGTTTCCTCCGTTATTCCTCCCCGGATCCTTTTTCGTTGCGCCTATGACCGCCCTGACTGATTTGAATTTGACGGCACGAAGAGTCGCAAAAACCCGAGTGTGAATTTTATAGCCTGTTTATTTTATCATATCCGTTTGAATTTTGCAATCGATTTTACGCGGATATCCGACAATATTTATATATTTTTTCTCGGTCTGACGGTGTTTGGCGATGTTTTACGGCGTTTGGCGGAAATTTTTCCGCTTTTTTTTATTTTCTCGGAAGGTTCTTTCGCTTTTTTGCGGTCATATAAATCACGACGGCTGCGGTTATCGCCGCTGCGCCCGCAAGAAGCGCGCCGACCGACACGAGAACGATTTTAAGCGCGGAGTTGTCGTCTTTCGAGGTGAGAACGTGCGCTTTTTCGACGTAATTTCCGTTCTCTTCGTAAACGACGTAAACGTAATTTTTCTCGCCCGAAACTTTTACGCGCATAAACGCCATGGGCGTGACCGTCGGGTTGCCGAATTTGCCGTTTACGATATCCTCGGGCGTGTGAGCAGCAAGCGGCTTATCGGTTTCGAGAACATAGACATTCCCGCCGTAAAGCGGCGAATCGACAAACGCGAACATGCCCGTTTCATCTTTCAAAATGCCACGATAATCGACTTCGGCAGGGGGTTCCGCCTTGTAATCGAAGTTTATTTCAAACGACGCGGAGCCGTCGGCGTTGCGCCCCTTAAAACTCACCGTAACGCCGGTTTCCGTTCCGTCGGAATAGGTTATCGCGCCGGACGCGCTCTTGTTTTCGCCGAAAGAAGAATAGCCGGGCAGGTCGGAAATCGCCGCGTGGGAAATGCCGTTTTTAGAAACGTACGAATTCTCGTCGTAGCCGCCGAAAAGAATTTTCCGGCGGAATCTGAATGCGAAAGTTTCGGGCGCGCCGTAAGCGTTGCCGAGATACTCTTTGCCGAAACCGCCTCCCGGGCGGGCATAACCGTTGCGCTCGTTCACGCGGTAAACGATGAACGCGCCGTCCTCGAATCCGCTCGAAAGCCCCGCGCCGAAACCTTTTTTTTCGCGGTATTCCACATAAAAACTCTCGCGCTTCGTCTTATAACCGGGCAGAACGAGTTTATACGCCTTGATTTCGCCGCTTCCGCTCTCCGTGGAAAACAGCGTGTATTCGCCGGGCGTAAGAACGGGCGCGATATTTTCGCCCTCGCTCAAAAACCCGATTTTATAAAGGGTGTAAGCGAGCGGCATCCCCGGCGTTTCGCGGTCGTAGCCCGCAGCCATGATATCGAGTTCGCCCACGAACTCCTCGTCGGTCGTCTCATAAGAATAAGCGTCCGCCGCGCCGAGAACGTGCATAAATTCGTGGCACGCCGCCGCGGAATTCGGTTTTCCTCTCTTTTCGAGCATGGGATAAGGAAGGCAAATATAGTCGTTAATCGACTTATTGCCCAACTTTTGCGATTTAATCTCCATTCCGGAATATTTTTCGTCCACAACGTAAGCGGCTTTCAGGTCATCGGCGTTGCCGGTGAGATAAACGCTCTTTTTTGCCCAGAGCAAACTGTCCTCGGCGGGCGTTTCGTCCAGAGCGAACACGAGCGTGAAACAATCCGCCGCTCCGTCGCCGTTGCCGTCCGTTTCGGCGTTGCAGGTTATTTTTTCGTTTGCCGCCGCAACGAGTTCCTCGCTTCGCAAAAACTCGTCCGCGCTGATTTTCGTTCCGTTTACGTCCGGTTTGCCGTCCTCATTGAACCGTCTGTTGTCGTAGCCGTTTTCGTTGATTCTGACATATGCCGCCCCGTCGTCCGAGTAAGCGTAGGCGGGCGAAAAATAATCGGCGGAAAAGCCTAGCGTAACCTCGCCGACAATCTCCGTAACCACGCTTGTTTTTCCGCGAGAAATAAAGGAAACGTAACTTCCGAGGGAATTTTCGCCTTCCGAAAAAACGCTTTTAACCACCGCTCTCTTTTCGTCGTCGAAACTTTTTTCGCCGTTAAAATTCACAAGAACGACAGAATTTATAAGCATCTCGCCCGGCAAAGCCCCCGAACCGCCCGAAGCCGCACCGGAATTACCTCCGCCCGATAATCCCGACGAATCGGATAAACCCAAACAGGAAGCCATAAAAACTCCCGATATTGACGCGCCGAAAATCAGAACCAGGGCGCAGATTGCCGAAAACAACTTTTTCATAACATAATTATACCTGTTTCGCCGATTTTTTTCAAGTTTTATCGGGGAGTTTCGATAAAATCGACCGAAATTTCGACGATTCGACAGCAGTTGCAAATATTCTCGGGCGGACGGCGTATATAATCGGGCTATGAAAAAGCCGTTTAATCTCAAAAAGTTTTCAAAGTATCTGTTGTCGCTGGTCGGCTACGTCTTTCTCGTCGCCGCGGACGAAAATTTTTCGCCTTTCGCGATTCCTCTTCTCGCCGCAAACGTCTACGTAGGGCTTTCGCCGCTGCTATCCTTCGCGCTGCTCGTTGCGGCATATCTTCCGTCGCTCAGTCTTTCCGTTGTGGCGGTGGCAGCGATGAGCGGGGCGGTCGTGGCGATATTCTTCCTGATAACGAACAAAATCGGGAAAAAGCCGAACTTTTCGCTCGCCATTCTCACGGCGGTCGCGCTCGTGCCTTACATACTTATGCGCGATTGCCACAACCTCACCGTCCGGCTGATTCTCGCGGGCGTGTGCGTTCCGCTCGTTTTCGTGTTCGTTTCGGCGGCTAAGGTCTTTCTCGTGAAAGGGCTTAAATATCGCCTTTCCACCGACGAAATCGTTTCCGCGGCGGCATTATATTCTGTCGCTTCTTACGGCGCGATAAACCTTTTCTCCGCGCCCGTGTACGAATGTTTCGCAGTAGGCGCGATTCTCGTTTCGGGCATGATAATGCGGAGGAGTTGCTGTTCCGCCGTGGCGTTGATTTCCGCATTGCCGCTCTTTTTCAACACCGAAAACCCTGCTTTTTTTGCGCCGCTCGCCCTCTATTCGCTCGCCGTGACGTGCTTTTCGCCGCACTCGAAACTCGCGACCGCGATAAGCGTGCTGGCGGTGAAGGTCGCGCTGTGGAATTTCACCGACGTTTACGACGATTGGAGTTTTTATCCGCAACTGTTCATTCTCGCGCCCGTGTGCGTTTACCTTTTCGTTCCGTCGCGCGCGTTTAAGAAAATTCGCGAAAAACTCGCCGTTTATAAAGATAACAACCTCGGGAAATACGCTTTGAACCGCAACAGACTCGACCTTGCGGGCAAACTCTTCGAAATCTCGTCCGTTTTCGACGAAATGTCGGCTTCGGTGAAAAAACTTTCCGAAAAAACGGACGTGAAGGAAAAAGCCGAAAAAGACCTCGCGGAGGAACTGTTCATGACGTGCTGTTCCGACTGCAAACACCTTTCGTCCTGCCGCGGCAATCGATTCCCCTCGGACGAGGAATTAGGAAAAATCATCACTCTCGCCACGGCAAAAGGGCGGCTGAACCTTGCAGATCTTCCTTCGGTATTCTCGGTGAAATGCAAATACCCCGAAAGCATCGTGGACGAAACCAACGAACTCATCGCGCGGAGCGAACGCGAACTGCTGAAAGCCGAGTCGCTTAAAAACGGGCGGGAACTCATTCTCGCCCAGACGGACGGGCTTTCAGAAGCGTTGAAAAGCCTTGCGACGAATCTCAGCCTTAGGCTGGACGGCAGGAACGAAACGGGCAACGCTATATCGAAAAACCTGATGAGCGCGGGCATTTACGCCTATGAAACGCTCGCTTTCGGCGAGGGCGACGGCATAGAAGTCAATCTGCTTTTGCCGCAAAAACAGGTTTCGAGTCCGCTGCTTTTAAAGGCCGTTAAGGAAGTTACGGGCAAAAATATGGTGATTTGCGACGTTTTCAACGTCTCCGAAGACTTAACCGCCGTAACGCTCAAACGCGCGCCGCTTTTCGACGCGGCTTTTTCGGTGGCGCAAAAAACGAAATCGGACAAGGAGAAAAGCGGCGACACCCACTCGCTCACCAAAATTTCGGAAGGCAAATTTCTCGTGGCGTTGAACGACGGAATGGGCAGCGGCGAAAAGGCTTCGCAGACTTCCGCCACGGCGATCTCGCTCGTGGAAACGTTTTACAAGGCAAACCTGCCGTCCGAAACGGTGCTTTCCACCGTGAATAAAATTCTTTCGTTCAACAACGAGGACAACTTCACCGCGCTCGACGTGGGCGTTATCGACCTATTCTCGGGCGGGGCGGACTTCATAAAAATCGGTTCGCCGTATTCCTTCGTCATCACGCGCGACGCGGTTAAAATCGTGGAGGGGAGTTCGCTTCCGCTCGGAATTCTCGACGACCTTCACCCCACCGTGTGCAAAACGAAACTTGATTCCGGCGACGTTGTGGTTTTCGTCAGCGACGGGATTTCGGATGCGTTCGGCTCTTCGTCCGATCTTATCGACTTTTTATCCACTCAACGCGCGCTCAACCCCAAAACGCTCGCGGATAATATTCTGGAAAAAGCGCTCGCGCTGGACGGCGGGATCGCCAAAGACGACATGACGGCTTTCTGCGTGAGAATTTTTGCAAAAGCGTCCTGAAAAATCAACCGGGTAGTTTATCAAAAAAATAAAATTAGTTCACAAAAAAATTGACTTTTCCGTTTTCGGATGTATAATAGCGGCGCGTCTGATGAAATAAAGGAGGCGGAATCTTACGGAAAAGTACTATCTGAGAAAAAAAGTCAATAACAAATCGAAGAAGTTTGCGCCCGCTTTTCCCGAGGAATTGTTTCCGCTCTGACAGCGACGGATAATCTTTATCCGTTGCCGTCCGCCGCAGGCGGCTATGTTTCGGCATAGCCGCCTGCGGCTTCCGTTCGGGAATTCTCCCGGCGGAAAACGGTAAGTCGGGTAACCGACGAACGATCCACGCCCGACTTTCCGGTATTTTAAGGGAGGTAAGGAAATGGAAAACGTTAATTTTTACGCTGCTTTCGATAAATTCGGCGCGGAAGTATTCGTGCTTGCGTTTGCGGTTTGCGCCTGCGTCGCTCTCGTCAAAAAACTCTTTCCCAAACTGAGCAAAAGGGGAGAACTTTTTCTGAGATTCGCGCTCGCCGCGGCGTTTTACGCGTTATACGTCGCCGTTCTCGGCAAATCCGTTACGGCGTGCCTTGAAAAAGGCGCGAGCATATGCGGCGTTTCTTACTTTGTCCGCTCGGTTTTTTCGGGCGAAGAGGGAGAATCGATAATCGACGAAGTCATTCTCGCGGCGATTCCGAAAGCAAAACTTACCAAAAAACAACTCAAAGAGATAAAATCTCAAAAAACTGCGGAGGACATAAAAATCGCGCTTTCAAAAGCGGCGGACGGGCGCATTCCGGAAGCAAAACTCATCGCGCTCACGAACGTGATTTACGAAATAAAGCACAGGTCCGAAACGGTTTGATTTTTAAAATTCAGAATCGGATTTTATCGGGGTAACAAAAACGGCGCATTTGCCCATGGCAGGCGCGCGGGGCGTTCCGGAAAGAAAGCCCCGCGCGCCGCAAAAAAACTCAAAAAGGTCGGAGCAGTTTGAACTGCACCCCATTTAGTTCACACAATAAAAAAGGCTAATAAAAAACCTTCTATGATATAATTTTCATAGGAGGTTTGTTCTATGGCAAAAAAAGGACAAAAATTCAACAAATACACACCCGAACAAAGAAATGAAATATTGGATAAGTATTTTGCAGGGAAAGGAAGTTCTCGGACTCTTGCTAAAGAATATAATATTTCGCACAAAACCATTGAAACATGGATAAGAGCAAGTCAGCAAGATATCCCATTGGGATATCAGAAGAAAGGTAGACCAAAAGAAGAAAATATTGACTACAAAGAAAGATATGAAATACTAAAAAAATTCCAAGCCTTCATAGAAGCACAACGAGAGAAAAAGTAATCTTTATCAATATGCATATCAAAGATTACAAATTAGATAATATGTGTGCTACTTTAGAAATTAGCAAAAGAACGTATTACAAATATCGTAACGCAGAAGATAAAGACTATTACGACTATCTCTTAATTAAAGAAATCTTTGATGAAAGCAAGAAAACTTACGGTTATCGTAGGATATGTGACGGCTTACTAATTAAATATGGTGTAATATTTAATCACAAAAAAGTTCAACGAATAATGGCGAAATACTCCTTAAAACCTGAATATGTAAAGAGAATTAAAA
>JALETB010000039.1 GCA_022781715.1 Clostridiales bacterium
AGGTCGCGTTCGTGACGATTTCTTCCTTATGTTCATGCTTGCAGGCGGTCGTTTGATTTCCGCACGAAGCGAGGGTAACAAGCGACAACAGCATAACCATCGAAACAAAAAACGCAGTGATTTTTTTCATACTTGTACTCCGTTTGTTTATCTTCAAGCGAATTATAACACAACAATCGCTCTGTGTCCAGGGGTGTTTTTTGAGCGTTGAGTGATTTTTGCGTATAAAATAATGTCGCGTGTGTATCACGCTGTGTAAAACGCCGCCCGCGGCTGATAATCTTCAGCCGCGGGCGGCGCGATATTAAAGGTGATCCGATGATTGTCCGTTGTCGGTATTAAATGTGAAAAGTGTGACTATAAGTCGATTATCACTGTTTTTTGCTTTTGTTGGTTGCGTGTTATTTCGTAATGCGGGCGAATTCCGCAAGCGCATATTCGCAAAGAGAATGGTCCTCGTCTCCCGTTCCGCCGCTCACGCCGAGTCCGCCGACAACTTTGCCGTTTTTAATGATCGGTAGCCCCCCGCCGATTATCATCAACTTTTCGTCGTTTTGAAGTCCGTAAAAAGTTTCGCCCGGCTTAACGAGCGCGGACAATTCCATCGTGCTCATTTTCAGAGCCGCGGCGGTGTAAGCCTTTTTCACGGCGACGTCGAAACTGACGAGAAACGCCCCGTCCATAACGTGAACGGAAATCGGGTTGCCCTGTTCGTTGCAAACGGCAACGACGGCTTTTTTGCCCCGCCTTTCCGCCTCTTTTTCGATTATGTCCGTCAGAATTTTGGCTTCGTCAAGCCCTATCGTCATGCCGAATTTATCCATAACTTTATTCACCACGCTCGCAACGATTTTTTCTTCTCTTTCTTCGTCGGCAGCGTTGTTTGTCGGTTTTTTTATCGTTGTATCCATATTTCCCGTGTTGGTCACGTTGTTCACGCCGCCTTTTGAAATTGCGTTGGCGCGTTTGACCTGCGCGGAAAAAAACGCCGAAAGTCCGTTGAGGTAAGCCACCGCGTTTTTCGGCGAGCCGAATTTAAGATCCGCCGCAACCACTTCGCGTTCGGCTCTTCTTACGATCGTCCTTGCGAGATTGAGCCTCGAAGCGAGTTCGTTCATCGGCTTTAAAGGCTGCTCATTAAATCTCGAAAGTGCGGCTATAAGTTCGTTAACGCGTGAAATCTCGTTTTCGGTAACAAAAAAACGCGCGTCTCTTGGATGCGCCATTCCGCCCGTAATTTTTTCGATTACGCCGAGGATTTCTCTCATCGCGGCGTTAAAATCTGCGTCTGAGTTTGCGGCAAGACAAAGGTATACTTCGGCGGCGAGTTCGTCCAAAGTTCCGATCGCCGAAAATCTCGGGTCGGATTTTGAAATCTTAAATTGTGACGAAAGGGTAGACTTTCCGTCGTTGCCCTTGCCGAAGTATTTTTCTTCCATAAAATCCTTAAAAGTTGCGCCGTTTATTTGTTGTTTAACTATTTTCCGATTGTTGCTTAAAATCAGCCGCCTGTCTGCCGCCCCTCAGCCGCCTATCTGCCCTTTAAGTCCGTAAGAATTGACCACTTCGAGAAGTTCGTTCATCAACTCTTTGGACGGCGGCTCTATTCCCGTCAGAGAATAATCTCTGCCGAGACCTTTATATTTGTCCGTGCCTATCCTGTGATAGGGCAGAATGTGCATTTGCGTTACGCCTTTAAGCGAACTCGCGAATTTCGCGATCTCGCCGATTTCCTCTTTCGTCGCGTTGAACGTGGGGATTACGGGCGTTCTCACGATGAGCCGCGTGCCGGCGTCCGTGATTTTCCTCGCGTTTTCGAGGATAAGTTCGTTCGGCTGAGACGTGAATTCCTTATGCTTTGCGCTGTTCATATGCTTAATGTCCATAAGATACAGGTCGAGATAAGGCAGATAGCGCGAAATTACCGAAAAATCGGCGAACCCGGTCGATTCCATAGCCGTATTTATGCCCCTTTCTTTGGATGTTTTAAGAAGGGCGACGGCAAAATCGGGTTGGGTGAGCGATTCTCCGCCGGAGAGCGTAAGCCCACCGCCCGAGCGTCTGTAATATATTCTGTCCCTTTCGATGATATCGATTATTTCGCCGACGGTGACGTCCTGCCCGACGATTTTTTCCTTGCCGCCGAGCGTCATTTTTTCAACGTTATAATGCTGACCTTCGGGGTTGCAGCACCATCTGCAGCGGAGAGGACAGCCTTTTAAAAAGACGATCGTCCTTATTCCCCCGCCGTCGTGAATGGAATAACGCTGAATATCGAATATTCTTCCCTTTACGTCGAGCTCGTCCATCAGATGCCTCCCTGCTCGGTACGGTTGATGATGTCCTCCTGCAAGGAGCGGGAAAGCGTTGTGAAGAGAGCGGAATAACCCGCGACTCTGACGACCAGTCCGCTGTAATTTTCGGGGTGTTTCTGTGCGTCGCGCAAAGTCTCGCGGCTGACGACGTTGAACTGCATATGGCTGCCTTTTCTGTCGAAGTAACCCTGAACGAGAGCGACGAAATTCTCAAGTCCGTTAACGCCCGCGAGCGCGGTCGGGTGGAATTTCATATTATAAAGAGTTCCGTTCGAGGCGATGAAATGGTCGAGCGTGGAAACGGAGTTGCAAGCCGCGGTCGGCCCGTGACTATCTCTGCCTGCGGCAGGCGAAACGCCGTCCGCAATGGGGGTGTAGGCAAGTCTGCCGTCCGGGGTTGCGCCCGTCTGCGCGCCGAGCGGAACGTTCGCCGAAACCGGATAAAGCCCCGCCTGATATCTTCCGCCACGCGGATTGGAGTATTTTTCAATCTCTTTTGTATAAACGTAAGCGATTTCTCTCGCGAATTCGTCAACTTCTTTGATGTCGTTGCCGTATTTTGGGAGATCCTCGATGTCTTTCAGAAGTTTGTCGTAAGCGGCTTTGTCTGCCTCGGAGCAGGTGTTTTTCTTAACCGTTTCATAAACCGTCGCAACGTCCGCCTCGGAAAGTTTCTTGCCGTTCGCGGCGAGTTGTTTGCACACCGAAACGGTGAGTTTTTCCGCCGCGGCGTTGTCCATATCCTTGCCGTAGTTGTGTTCGAGCGCGTCTTTTATGAACGAAAGGGTGTATTTGCCCTCTTCAAAAACAAGTTTTTTGATAACCCAGAGCGCGTCGGTCATGTTTGCGATGCCGAAGCCCTGCGGACCCGTAAAGTTATAAACCGCGCCGCCTTCCTGAACCGTTTTACCCCTCTTCACGCAGTCCTCTATCATGCACGAAAGGAAGGGAAGCGGGCATCTTTCCGCGTGAGCGACGTCGATTGCGTTGTCCGCGTTGACGAGAAGCGCGATCATATAGTCCGACTGAGCCTTATACGCCGCGAAAAATTCGTCGAAACTCGTCATTTCCGCAACGTCGCCCGTCTGAACGCCCACTTTTTCGCCGTCCTCGTAACCGTTTTTGAAAACCATTTCGAGCGGACGGCACATGTTGTAGAACGCCGCGTCGTGCCAGCCGTCGGTTTTGCCCGATTTCTGCGGTTCCACGCAGCCGATTATGTTGTAATCTCTCGCGTCTTCGAGCGTAAGCCCTCTCGACATGAGCGCGGGAATGATTACTTCGTCGTTATAATACGCGGGGAAACCTATTCCCGTGCGGGTAAGTTCCGCCGCTCTGATTAAAAACGCGTGCGGCGAGCCGTTCCACACCCTCACTGAGAACGAAGGCTGCGGCAGGAAAACGTGCTCCGTCGCGGTGATCGTCATAAACGAAAGATCGTTCGTCGCGTCCTCGCCGTGAACGTTCTGTCCGCCGGCGATGAGGTTCTGGAAAAGGCTGTAACCCGCAAAGCCCTCCGCGGAAACCGCGTCGCGGCACTTGTTGAGGTCGTTGAGTTTAACCCAGATGCAGTCGATATATTCCTGCGCCTGCTCTCTCGTCATGCCCTCGTCGAGTGATTTTTTGTAGAACGGGTACATATACTGGTCGAATCTTCCCGGAGAAATGGAGTGTCCGCTCGATTCCACCTGAATAAGCATCTGAATAAACCAGAAACTCTGGCACGCTTCGTAGAAGTTTCTTGCGCCGAACTCGGGAACTCTGTCGCAGTTTGCGGAAATTTTAAGGAGTTCCGCCTTTCTCGTTCCGTTCTGCTCTTTTTCCGCCAATTCCTTTGCGAGGCGGGAATATCTTTTCGCGTAGCGGATAACCGCGCGGAGGGAGATGAGCATCGCCTCTAAAAGAGCGTGCTTTTTGCAGTAGTTCGCGTCCGAAATTCTCATTCCGGCGAGCTCTTCCTCGATTTCCTTTATGTATTCGGAGTATCCGTAAGTAATAACTTTGCCGTAGTTCACCGTGACGTGGCCTATGCCGTTATAGAAATAGTTGCCCGGGGTGAACATGTTGTGCTTCATCGCCGTGAGAGTTTCCGGCGACATGTACGAAGTGGCGAGGTCGCTCGAAGTCTTGCCCTTCCAGTATTTATAAACCTCGTGAAGAGTTTTCTTTGTTTCTTCCGAGATATAGAAAGGGTCTGCCGTACGCTCTGCGACAGTGTCGAATTCCGCTTCGAGCCATTCGAAAGAAAATTCCGGGAAAACCTGACAACTTCTCGGGCGGATCGTCGCCGACCCTACGATGAGTTCGTCGTCCCTGATTATGATGGGGATGTTGTCGAGAATATGAGCAAAAGCCTTTGCTCTTCTCATGGTTATCGGTTCGCCTTCCGTCGCTTTATACGACTCGGTGAGATAAACCGCTCTGTCCGCTTCTATCTGCGGGGGAAGAAGAAAAAGGTCCTTTTTGAGTTTGTCGATTCTCGGTGATTTATCGATTTTTTTCGTGTAAAATTCCGACATAGAAATTCTCCCTTAGGCGAAAGCCTTTCTGCGGCTATACGCCCGCAATTGTATATTACATGATAATATATAATTCGCCTATGGTTACATTATAATATATAACTCGCCCCTTGTCAATGGTTTTTTTGTTTTTTGTTGTTTTTTTAAAAAGAATTTTTGCTTTGCGCGCTGCTTCTTACGCATAATTTTTGCGTGTTTTACGTCAAAAACAATCAAAAACGGCGATAAATTCTTTAATTTTAGCGTTTAAGAGTGAAAGCGAAAGGTTTATCAACCTGATAACAAAACCACACAAAAGCAATAAAAACAACATTAATTAACGTAAAAATAACGGCGGCGCGGCAGTTTTTTGATTTTGGTTGTGAAGCGACGGTGAAAATAAAACGGTTAAAGCGATTAATTCTACCATTCTCCGAATGGGAGAGTGGCAAAAACAACCGTTCTTCGTTTGAGAGAACGGCGTATCCGATAAGTATACGCGTTCGCCGAAAATGGTCGGCGGAAAAACTTGTGAAAAACAGCGATGCGCTCTATACTGTTTTTGTAGGAAATGGTAGCGTCGGGAAAAAAACGAAGCGGAAAACCCCGCAATCTGACCGAAAATCGACCAATCCGACCGGGGAAAACCCAACCGACCGAAAAAATCAAAACAAAGGAGTAAAATATGGTTGCTTGTATCGTATGCGACGTGCTCGGCGAAAAAAATAACGGAACAACCCTTGCCGCAACGAATCTGATAGATTATCTTAAGAGCCGCGGACACGAAGTCCGCGTTGTGTGTTGCGATAAGGATAAAAACGGCAAGGAGAATTATTACGTCACGCCCACTTTCAACTTCGGTAAGTTTTTAAACAAAGTCGTCGAAAAAAACGGCGTTTCGATAGCGAAAGCGGACGAAAAAATAGTAAGAGAAGCGATCGAGGGATCGGACGTGGTGCATCTGGTCATCCCGTTTTCCCTTTCGAGAATGGCGGTTAAAATAGCCAAGGAACTCGGCAAACCCGTCACGGCGAGTTTTCATTGTCAGGCGGAAAACGTCACCGCGCACGTCTTTCTGATGAACTCGAAAATGGCGAACAAACTCGTTTATAAGAATTTTTATAAGCACGTTTACCGTTATTGCGACATAATTCATTACCCTACGACCTTTATCCGCGACGTTTTCGAGAGCGAAACGCACAAAACCAACTCGGTCGTTATCTCGAACGGCGTAAACGAGCAGTTTTTCAAAGACGTCGAAGCGAAGAGAATCAGCGATAAGTTCACGATTATCTGCACGGGGCGTTACAGCAAAGAAAAAGCGCAGCATCTGCTCATAAAAGCGGTGGCGAAAAGCAAATATAAAGACGACACGAAGATTGTGTTCGCCGGCAGCGGACCATACGAAAACAGGCTCAGAAAACTTGCCGAAAAACTCGGCGTGGACGCGGACTTCAGGTTCTTTTCGAGGAGCGAATTGCTATCCGTTCTTCACGGCGCCGACCTTTACGTTCACACCGCCTGCGTGGAAATCGAAGCGATTGCCTGCCTGGAGGCGATCGTCAGCGGGCTTGTCCCCGTGATAAACGATTCGCCGCGCAGCGCGACCAAGGCTTTCGCCCTCGACGGCAACAACCTTTTCAAACTCAACAACGTTGACGACCTTAAAAACAAAATTGAATTCTGGCGTGACAACCCCGACCTCATCAAAGAGTATAAGTCGCGCTATAAGTCGATTATCGGCTCTTTCGACCAGGAAGAGTGTATGAAAAAGATGGAGGAAATGCTCTTATCGGCTATAGAAATGAAAAATGGAAAAAGTCAGGTATTATAAAGACGAACTGAACGACGATTTTGCCGGGAACGACATAAAGACCAAAAAACTCCCGGAAGATTACGAGTATATCAGGAAAAATCCTTTCTGGAAAGTCGCCGCTTTTATTCTATATTATATAGTTGCGATTCCGATCGTCACCGTTTATAACAAAATCGTTCACGGCGAGCGGATAAAGAACAAACGTATTCTTAAAAAATACCGCAAAAACGGGTATTATATTTACGGTAACCATACGATGGTTGCGGCGGACGCGTTCACGCCCGGACGGGTTGCGTTTCCGAAAAAGGCGAACATAATCGTCAGTCCGGACGCCGTTTCGATTCCCGTGGTTTCGTCGCTCGTGGAAATGCTCGGCGGAATTCCGATCGCTACGAGTCTTCACGGAATGAAAGGCTTCACCGAGGCGCTGAAAAATTATTCCGACCGCGGCAAAGTGGTGATGATTTACCCCGAAGCGCATATCTGGCCGTATTATTCCGGAATTCGTCCGTTCAAGGACGTTTCTTTCAAATATCCCGCAAAGGACGGCAGACCCGTTTTCTGCTTCACGCGCATTTTCAAAAAACGTCTGCTTTTCCGTCGCCCCAAAGTCGCCGTTTACGTGGACGGACCGTTCTTCCCGCAAGAGGGGTTTTCCGTGAAACAAAATCAGAAATACTTGCGCGACTGCGTTTACGAAACGATGAAAAAACGCACCGAACTCAACGAGGTCGAGTACGTTAAATACGTAAAGGTCGCGGAAAACCATACGGAAAACAGCGCGGAAAAACCGCAGACAAGTGTCGTAAACCCGGAGTGTAAGCCGGAATTAACGCCGCAGGAAAATATCGGAACGGTTATCGGAAGCGAACCCCGCGTTGAAGTTTTTGCCGAATCCGCGGTGAGTGCCGATGACGATTCCGCGAGAGTTTTGGTTTAAAAGCAGGTAAATAAACCATAAAACGCCAGATAATCGGCTTATAGGCGGACATCTGACTTTTAATTACATAATATCTAAACGCCGCGGTCTCGGCTTTTGCCGAAACCGCGGCGTTCTCAACCGACAAATAAATAAGTCGAACATACCGATAAAAACTTGCGTTAACGGAGAAAATAGTATATAATGGCGTTATAAAAAAAGGTTAAAGTACTTAAAGAGGTAGTAAAAATGCTCGACATAAAACTTATCACCGAAAATCCGGAACTCGTTAAAGAAAGACTCGCCAAAAAAGGCTGCATCGTCGATTTTGCCGAAATTCTTAAACTCGATGCCGAAAGAAAGAAACTCATGAGCGAAATCGAGGCGAAAAAAGCCGAGAGAAACAAGGTTTCCGCCGAGATTCCCAAATATAAAAAAGAGGGCAAACCCGTTGACGAAATTTTCGCCCGCATGAGAAAAATCGGCGACGAAATCGCCGAGGGCGACGCGAAAATCAACGCTTATCAACAGGAAATAACCGATTTCATCGCGAAACTTCCCAACATGCCGGACGACGACCTTCTCCCCGGCGAAAAGGAGAACAACAAGGTCATAAAAGTGTTCGGCGAAAAGCCCGTTTTCGATTTCAAACCGCAGAACCACGTCGACCTTTGCACCAACCTCGGAATAATCGATTACGAGAGAGGCGTTAAACTTTCCGGCAACGGTTACTGGCTCTATCGCGGCGACGGCGCAAGGCTCGAATGGGCGCTTCTCAATTACTTCATCGCAACGCACCTCAAAGACGGCTACGAAATGATTCTCCCCCCGCATATGCTCGGTTACAACTGCGGATTCGGAGCGGGGCAGTTCCCCAAGTTCACCGACGAGGTTTACTGGGTTGACAGCGAGGACGGCGAGAAGAAAAAGGCTAAATTTATGCTTCCCACCGCTGAAACGGCTCTCGTCAACATGTACGCGGGCGAAATTATCGACGAGGACAAACTGCCGATGAAGTTCTTCGCCTACACGCCTTGCTATCGTAAAGAAGCCGGCACTTATAGAGCGGAAGAGCGCGGAATGATAAGAGGTCACCAGTTCAATAAGGTGGAAATGGTTCAGTACGCTCATCCGGACAAGTCGAGAGAGGCATTCGAGGAACTCGTAAACAAGGCTTGCGCGCTCATGGAGGGGCTGGGGCTTCATTTCAGGCTTTCCAAACTCGCGGCGGGCGATTGCTCCGCTTCGATGGCGAGAACTTACGATATAGAAGTATGGATTCCGTCGATGGGCATCTACAAAGAAGTTTCGTCCGTTTCCAACGCCAACGATTATCAGGCGAGAAGAAACAACACCAGATTCAGAGACAAAGAAACGGGCAAAACGAGATTCGTTCACACTCTCAACGGATCGGGTTTGGCAACTTCCAGAGTTTTTCCCGCGCTTATCGAGCAGATGCAACTTCCCGACGGTTCGATCCGTATTCCGGACGTACTCGTTCCTTTCATGGGCGGGCAGACGAAACTCGAACGTCACTGAAATAAACGACGGGCGAACTTATCAATAATAAAATATAAAGGGCGTCTTTTGCTTTGGCGGAAAGACGAGATAAAATAATCGGGAGTGAAAAATGCACGACGAAAAAGATTTTTTGGACGAAGAAGAATTTGAAGAGGGCGACGAAGAGATAATAACTCTCGCCACGCCCGATGGCGAAGAGGTTGACTTTACGCAGATAGCCACGGTGGAATTCGAGGGCAATCTGTACGTGATTATGCAGCCCGTGGAACTTTTCGAAGGAATGGACGAGGACGAAGCGCTTGTGTTTTCCGTCACGGACGAGGGCGAAGAAGATTCGCGTTTCGACGTGGTTACGGACGAACGCGTTATCGACGGCGTTTTCGAAGAATATAACAAACTTTTCGAAGAGCAGAACAAGAACTGAAAAAATTAATTGAAAAATTTTTGAAAAACAGTTGACAAACGAATTTTATAGTGTTAAAATCGGTACGATGAATCTTTAAAGGCGATACAGAGATATCGGCAAGATCGGTGATTTTATTACTATGCGTTTATCACGCCTTGCCGTACGGGTAAGGCGTTTTTTTTGAGCCGGAACCGTTCGGGCGGGCGAACAAAGGTATAGCGAAGCCGAGAGATTTTTCAAAAAGAGAAAACTTATTAAAGGAGAAACTTATGAAACTCGTTTACGGCATCAAAGACAGACCTTCGTTCGGCAAGAACTTGGTGTTTGCGTT
>JALETB010000043.1 GCA_022781715.1 Clostridiales bacterium
TTGCTTATCGCGAAAAAATGAGAACGAAGGCGGCGGGAGAAGATAACAAAAACTATTATCCCGTTCCCGACGCGGCCGGAGATTATCATATAACGATTGCTATCACCGGCACCGTTATAGTTAAATCGGCAGAGTTCGGAACGCTCGAAGAAAGCGCGGAAGACCTCGGAAAACAGATTTTTGAAAAAGGAACGAAAACGCCCCTTGTTTCCACCAACGTTACGGACGGCAAATTCGCGGTTAAACAGCACAAAGCCGGAACGGTTTACGCAAGCAAGGGCAAAATCGTGAACGTAGGCGGAACGGTGTTCACCAATTCCACCGCCGAAGATATGCTTGTGGCGGCAATGCCCGTTTATAAAAACGAAGTGACTTCCAATGTATTCTCAATGGACGCCACGCTCAGAATCGAAAGCCTTGCCGAGGGGAAAAAAGTCGGCTTTGCCGTAACGAGCCTCGAGGATGACGAAATCACTTACAGAAGCGTGACGGAAGCGGGCGTGTCGTTCGTTTATTTTGAAAAGAGCGGCGATAGCACCGTTATCGGGCTTATGAACGACGGAACGACTGTTCAAACTCACATTCTTGAAAACGTGGATTTGTCCGAAGTCGCGTTCTCCGTTCTCGCAAAGAAGGACGGAACGCTCAAAGTCACCGTCGGCGGAAACGATTATGATTTCGAAGGCGTGGTCGTCGAAGGATATATAGCGTTCGCAGCCGAAGGCGACGGAGATTGTACGTTTACCCTTGCGGACGAAGTGAAGATTATCCGTTACGATTATACGAGAAGCGACGGCAAAAATCTGGAATGTAACTTTAATCAGTATATGGACCCCGTCGACTTCATGATTGCCACCACTTCCACCGCGGGCTTCAAAGATCAGATGGCAGCCGTGGGACTTCAGAAGAAAGACGGAAAACTCATGTTCAACGGTTCGGGTTCCAACACTGTGTTCTGCGCGGGCGGAATTTACGCCGATTTCGTAGTTGAATTCGATTATATCTCTTATCCCATAGAATCCCGCCCCGAGAAAATTGACGGATGGATGTTCGGTTACAGCGATCTTTCCATAGCGTTCGGCAACGAAACGCCTTACGGCTGGGGCAAAGGCGCGTATCAGTTGTTCATAAGAGACTTCTCCACCAGACAATGGGGAAGCGCAGACGAACCCTATCAGGGTTACGGCTCGGTTAAACTTATGGACTGGGCTCACGAACAACTTGTAGGCGACGAAATCTATATAAGCGACGGAAGCGACACGGTTGCCGAGGACGGCACGCATACTTACGCCTCCACGGCTAAAGACGGTTACGTTTCCCTTTACGCAAAGACGACCAAACTCAAACTCGTCGTTGCCGACAACGTGGCAACGTTATACGCGGCGGAAATGGTCGACGGCAAAGCCCTTACCGACTATACTGCTGCAGATTATATCAAACTCGGCGAGTGGAATCTTCCCGACGCATACGAGGGCAGAGTGTCCGTCTGCGCGGACGAAAACGCGTATTTTGCAATCGATAACTACAGAATAACCCGTCTCGACGGCGAAACCGAGGGCGACGTTGCGAAAAATCTCGCAGCCTATGAAGATTTCAGGGCGATTGCGGACGACCCCAACCCCGTAACTCTCGATACCCCCGTTCTCTCGCTCGAAGGCAACATCGTTAAATGGGAAGCGATTGAAAATGCGCAAGGTTATGCCGTAAGCGTTAACGGCGGAGCGGAAGTTACCGTGAACGGAACTTCGTATACGATAGACGCGCAAGAAGACGGCGATTACGTCGTCACCGTGAAAGCGCTCGGCTCGGGCGCGAAGTTGCTCGACAGCGAAACCGCCACCATAACTTACGTCAAAGGCGGCTCGGCTGGAGAATCGGGAGACTCTGCAAGCGGTTCCGAAAGTTCTTCGTCCGGAGGAAAGGTAGACACCGAACCGTCTGCGGAAGCGGGCGGCTGCTTCGGCGCGGTTTCGACGGCGTCTGCGGCGGCAGCGTTCGCGGCGATCGGAGCGATGTTTATCGTTGCAAGAAAAAAACGTAAAGATTAATCGGAAAACAAAAACGTTAAACTAACAACAATGATGTCGCCGCCCTCGCCTTTTAAAAGGCGAGGGCGGCGGAAGAAAAAATCGGAGCAAATATGAGAAAAAGAAGCAAAACGGAAAGGACAACAATGATAATATTTTTCGTTATCTTTGTTCTTTATGCTCTCGTAATGCTTTTTCCGGTGCTTTGGTGCGTGAACAACTCGTTTAAAAGCCAGAGGGAATTTATGTTCGATACCTGGGCTTTTCCGAAGCAATTCACGCTCGAAAACTGGCAAAAGGTGTTCAGGATAAAGATCGACGAAACGACCATCGTCGGAATGTTTATCAACAGCATTATTCTTATAATAGGTTGTTCTTTCTGCAGCATAGCGAGCAGCGCGGTGACCGCGTATTGTCTTGCCAAATACGAATTCAAAGGCAAGGGGATATTTTATTCCGTAGCCGTTATTCTTATGATGATTCCGTCCACCGGCTCAACCGCGGCGATTTATTATCTTTATTCCAAAGTGGGGCTATACGACACTTATATCGGTATTTTCATAATGAACATGGGCGGCTTCGGCGCGGGATTTTTGTTGCTTTACGGCTTTTTCAAAAACCTGCCCTGGAGTTATTCCGAGGCGGGGTTTATCGACGGCGCGTCGCACTTCACGGTGTTTTTCAGAATAATGCTGCCCATGGCTCTGCCGGGGATAGGCGCGGTCGCGATTTTAACGTGCATAGGCATATGGAACGATTATTACACGATTTATATGTACGCTCCAACGAAAATAACCGTCGCTTACGGCTTGCAGAGATTTGTTTCGAGAATCACGTATAACCCGAACTACCCGCAGTTGTTCGCGATGATGATCGTTTCGATGATTCCCGTCATAGCGATTTTCTGCGTTTTTCAGAAGACCATTTTAAACAACACGGCGGTCGGCGGCTTAAAAGGATGAAAACAGATTTTAACAAGTCCTTTATTAAGGCAAAAAAGGTGGCGACGAACGTGCCGTTCGTTTCCGTAAGGCTTGTTTACGACGGCGAAGTTACGCTTAAAATCGGTTGCGAAAGCGATTTTGCCGTTTACGATAGCGGCGAATTCGTCTTTTCCGGGGCGTATTCCGCGCCCTACGGCAGCGTTGCTTACGATTGCTTCGGGTTTTCGGGCAAAGGCTTTCTGGATTTGATTTTTTGCAAATTTCCGCGCGGAAGTTCGATTTATAAAAGCGGAAAAACTATGTTTATTTACGAACTGACCGACGAAAAGGGAAACGTCGTCGCTTTTTCCGACGAGGGAAACGACGTTTTTTATCGCGAGGATATTTTTTATCCCGATTACGCGATAACGGCTCAGATAGGTTGGTCGTTTGCCTACGACCTTTCCGCAAAGCCGCAAAAAAAGGCAAAAACGGTAAAAACGGTTCTTTCTTCAAACGAAAGCCTTCTTTTGCCGCGCCCGGTGAAAAAGTGTTTTTTTACGAAAAAAATGGGCGTGATGCTCGAAAAAGGCAATTTTGTTTTTAGCGGAGGGAAAACTCCCGCCGAAAAAATCGAGGCGGCAAGCCTTGCCAAAGTCGACGACGGGTCGGCTTCGCTCAAAAAGGGGCAATACGCCGTTTTTGATCTCGGCGAAGAAACCACGGGGCAGATATTTTTCGATATTACCGCGGAAAACCCTGCGGGAAAGCCCGACGGGAACTCTGTTTACGTCGGCTACGGCGAGGATTTCAAGGGTAGAGTACACGCGTATATAAACGGCAGAAATTTCGCGTTTTCTTATAAGTTGAACGGCGGGGAGAACAAATTCGTTCAGCCTTTCGGCAGAATGGGCGGCAGATATCTCGTCCTGTTTGCTCTTTGCGATATTTCCGTCCGCGAAATCGGGGTTTTGGAAATCGGTTATCCCGTTACGAAAAAGGCACTTGCGTTCAAAGACCCGCTCGATCAAAAAATTTACGACGTGGCGGCGAGGACGAATTATCTGTGCATGCACTCGCATTACGAGGATTGTCCGTGGCGCGAGCAGGCTTTTTACGGCATGGACGCCGCGCTTCAGATGAAGTACGCCTACGCGTTTTTCGGCGAAACGACCTTCCCGAGGGAAAACTTAAGATTGTTTTATTCCACTCAGCGTGGCGACGGATTATTCGAACTTTGCGCCCCTTCGGAAATCGGAACGACGATACCGTCATTCTCGCTTTTCGCGGCAATGGCGCTTGCCGATTATTATGATTTTTCGGGCGACGAAAAGTTCGTTTCCGAATCGCGCGGGGCAATCGAAAAACTTCTCGATGCCTTCATAAAAAGGCTCGATAAAGAGCTTATAGCGCGGTTTTTCGAGAAAAAATACTGGAACTTTTACGAATGGAAAACCGACCTCGACGGCGGCGATATTTTCAGAAACGAGGATCAGGAACCGATAATAGATCTGCCGCTCAACGCACTTCTCGCTATGACTTTATACAGGCTCGGGCGGCTTTTCGACGGATTGGAAATCGCGAACGACTACGTTTCGCTCGCGGATAAAATAAGAGAAAAACTGGACGAAAAATTTTACGACGAAGACAGCAAGGCGTTTTATTGTTTTTCCTATAACGGCAGACGTTGGGGGCAGAACGAACTGTGCGAAACGCTTATGCTTGCCATAGGCTCGAAGCATTCCGGTGCCGCCGCGAAAAACATCGTCGGGGAGAGATTCGAGCCTGTGACGACGGCGTTTTTCGGCATAAAAGCCGAGGCGTTGATTTGTTACGATAAGTCGCTGAAAAATTATGTTTACGATAAAATCAGAGCCGTATTCGGCAAGATGATCAGAGGCGGCGCGACGTCTTTTTACGAAACCGAAAAGGGCAAAGAGGACTTCGAGTCGGCGGGGAGTTTGTGCCACGCCTGGGCGAGCGCGCCGGCGTATTTATATGTTAAATATTTTACGGAACTATTTATGGCGGACGCCGCCTATGCCAGACAAGAATAAAACGAACCTTGCCAAAACGCCACAATTTCCGCGCTTTTTGTCAAATTCTCGCTTGAAGTACGTATAGTACGTCTGCGTTCGCCTTTGTCAAAAATCATCGGAAATATCGGGGTTTTGGTCGCTTGCGAGTCCGACGGCGAATTTTTAGGCTAAGACAAGGCACGCGAACGGGTTAATACTTGACGTATAAGCCGCGAGCGTAACGACGTATTAGTCAAAAACTCGCCGTCAGACCACGGTTCGTTTTATCCTTGGCTGGCATACAAAACAGACGAAAAACATTCAGGAGTAATATGAGCGAAACCATTGCGTTTGCGTTGAGCGAACTTAACAGATACTATAACATACTAACCGCAGATAACGGGCTTATCGCAGAGGCAAAAGTCATTCCGGAAGAATTTTCGGGCGGGTTTGAGAAATACGATCCGTTTTTCGACGACGCGTATACCGTCCGCGCAGGATTCGGTCGCTTTGAAATAACCGCGTCCAACGAGAGGTCGGTTCTGCTCGCCGTTTACGGTTTTTTGCGTAAACTCGGCTGCATTTTCACCCGACCGGGCGAGGGCGGCGAAGTTCTGCCCGCCGTAAAAAAGGAGAATTTCTGCGGCGAATTGCGTTTCAGGGCGAAATATCGCCACAGGGGCGTTGCCATAGAGGGGGCGGTCAGTTACGAAAACGTCGCGGCGATGATAGATTATCTGCCTAAAAACGGATATAATTCCTATTTTCTTCAGTTCGACAATTCTTACGAGTTCTTCGAAAGGTGGTATCTGCACAAAAGCAACGAAAAACTCGCGCCCGAACCTTTCGATATAAACGAAATTTATCATAAAGTCGTTTCCGAAATCAAAAAGAGAAGCCTCGTTCTTCATTCGGTCGGTCACGGCTGGACGGCTAAGGCGGTGGGTTGCAGCGTCACCGGTTGGGATAAACATGAATGCGAAAAAGATAACGAACTGCTCGCGCTCGTGAACGGGGAAAGGAAATATTTCAAGGACGTTCCTTCGAACACGAACCTTTGCTATTCCAACCCCGCCGCGCAGGAAGCGTTCGCGAAGTGCGTTGCGGATTACGCGGAGAATCACCCCGAAACGGACGTTTTGCACGTCTGGCTTGCGGATGATTGCAAAAATTTCTGCGAGTGCGAAAACTGCAAAGGATTGTTGCCGTCCGATTCTTATGTCCTCGTGCTGAACAAAATCGACGAAATGCTCTCCGCACGCAAAATAAAAACCAGAATCGCTTTTCTTGCCTATTGCGAGTTACTCTGGGCGCCCGTTAAATACAAAATCGAAAACGAGGACAGATTTATTCTGATGTTCGCGCCGATCACGCGCCCGTTTTCTCAGAATATTTCCGACGAGGCGGAGAACTCGCTTTACGTCAAAAACGAGGCTTTCGTCCTCAACAAAAGCGCGTTTCCGGGCGATCTGACGAGAAATCTCGCCTTTCTGCGCGACTGGAAGAAGGTGTTCAAGGGCGATAGTTTTATTTTCGATTATCCGCTTATGTGGGAAATAAACAAGGATATTTCCACGCTGCGCCTGCCCGAAATCATCGAAAAAGACGTTGCGGGCTTTGAAAAACTCGGGCTTAACGGAGAGATAAGTTGTCAACTTCAGAGGGCGTTTTTCCCGCACGGATACAGCCAGACAGTTCTTGGGCTGGAACTTTGCGGAGAAAAAACCGACGGCGACTTCAAAAAGAGATTTTTCGGCGGAGTTTATGGCGATTTAAGCGAAAAATGCCTTGCGTTTTTCGAGCAAACCGCAAAAAATCTGCCTGTGGATTATTTCAGATACGATATCCCGGAAGTGTGTTTTTCCGTTTCGGAGAGCGCGAAAGCCGAGAGTTTGCTCGCGGCGGAATTTTACGCGGAAATCGCGGAAGAGTTAAAAAAGGCGAAAAAAAGCGAAGAGAAGAGCAATCTTGAAATTCTTGCCGTCTGGCTGAAATACGTCGGGATGCTTTCGGAGGCGATCGGACAAAAAGCGCGCGGAGAAGATTGCGAAGAAAAAAGCAGGGAAGTTCTCGATTATCTTAAAAGCAACGAACTTGCCGTTCAGCCTTATTACGACGTGTTTTACGCGTCCGTCACCGTCGCTTCCATTCTTTCTACGCATTGGGACAGATGTTCGGACGAGAAGTGCGACGAGACCTCGGAACAAAAAATCGGCTTCGGCAGGCAGATTTCCGAAAGTTTTATCTCGGGGCGCAACGAGGTGAAACTCAGATACCGCAATATCGTGAGCGGCTCTTACGAATTTTATCTGAAAAATGCGGACGGAAGTCACTTTGAACGTTTCGTCGAGGGGATAGATTACGAGATAGATTGCGAAAACGGCACGGTTAAGAGAACTGAAAACTCGGCTTTTCCGAATTTTACGAAAAGTCCGTTTTACGGGCTTGAAAAGTTCAATCATAACGATTTCGAGAAGTGGGGCAACAAGGATTACATTATTTACGTCGATTATAAATACGATATCGCATCAAACGTTCAGGACGCGCTTGTTGCGGAGAATGCGGCGAAAGAAAGCGGCGGCTACGGCGCGCTGAAAGGTTTCATAACCGGTTTGCCGACCGACGAACTCAAAATAACGGTGTTCGGCGACAGTATTTCCACCGGTATGGAAGCGAACGGCGAAGGAAACGCTTATTTTTACCGTTTCAGGAAAAAAATAATCGATAAATACGGGAAAAAGGTTAAAATAATCAATAAATCGGTTGTCGGCGACAGCACTGCGGAGGGACTGAACAGGTTCGAAGCCGCTTTTGCGGACGACGATTCCGATTTGGTTATCGTCGCGTTCGGAATGAACGACCAGAATATCTTCGGCGATTTTCTGCCCGTCACGCCCGAAATTTTCAGGAAAAACCTTAAATTTATGGGAGAAAAACTTATTGAAAAAGGCAAAAAAACAGTTTTCGTAACGCCGTGCGTTCCGAACGGCAAATGGGTTTATTGTAGCGGGAAAATCGGAGAATACGCGGATATCGTAAGGCAGACGTCGAAAGATCTTAAATGCCCTTATGCCGACGCGAACCTCTTATGGAACGAAAATCTCGCCGCGGGCAAACGCCCCGAAGATCTTCTCAGCAACGGCATAAACCATCCCGCCGATTACGGACATTATCTTTATTATCTCGCGCTTAAACAGTTGATTTGATTTTTAAAAATTGCCGATTAATCGACATATAGGCTAATATCCGACATTTAATGGCTAAAAATAAAACAACCGCGGTTTTAAACCGCGGTTATTTTTTTTAACGAAAATCAGCGGATTCTCTCGCTTTTGATGAGTTGACCGTATACTTTCGGTTTGCGTTTGAAGGTTATGCCGCGTTTTTTCAGTATCGAATAAACGGCAAAGAACAACAGTACGACGCCGATTATAACCGGAACGGTGATGAGGAACGCCGTGGAAATATCGCCCACCTTAACGTCGCTCCACATTTTGTTCAGGTCTTTGAGTTCGCCTTTGGAAAGAGTAGTCATCAGGGCGCATCTGTCCACGGTCGATTTTTCGGGGTATTGAGTGGTTAACTGCCTGCCGATATTTTCCGGCGCGCTATACACGATGACTTTTCCGTCTTCGGTTTTATAGTCGTCGGAAATGTTGGTGAAGTAGTACGAATAGTCGATTGCATAAGTCAGGCCGTTCTCTTCCGCTTCGGCGGGGTCGGTGGTGAGTTCGTAAGTGTCGAGCAATCTCTCGAACACTTCGTCGCCGGAAATCGGGCTGACGTAACCGATATAATCCATATTCGAAATCGCGCATTCCGGGTCGGAAATGAAGTTTACGAAGAACTGAGCGAGTTCCTTGTTCGCGCCCTTGGGCATAACCCACGCGTCGAACCAGATATTGCTCCCTTCCTTGGGTACGGCGTAATATAACTGCGCGCCGTCGGAATATTCGTCGGCGGTGTCGAGCGTATATGCCGCGTCGCCCGACCAGGCGAAATTGATTGCGATTTTGCCCGCAGCCATGTCTTTCTTCCCGCTGTCCACTTCGAAGCCGTAAACGTTGTATTTAAGGTCTTTAAGGCTTTCGCTTACTATATCGACCGTCTTTGTTTCGGTATCGGGGAAAATCTTTGCAAGTAAGGTCAATTTGTCCGTCGGAAGTCCGAGCGTCGCGAATTCTTCGGAAAGGGGAGTGTTCACGTTGTTGAATACCTTGATGATAATTTTCTGATATTCGTCATGCGTGAGTTCGCCGCTCTCCCAAAGCCGTCTTAATTCGAGCAGTTTTTCGCCGTAAACCTTGCCCACGGCGAGAGCGTAAGTATCTCTGATGCTGTCCTTTATCGTGCCGAGGTTTTTGTAATACGCCTGCCACGGCAAAGACCAGGTGTTGGCTTTAACGTATTCTTCCAGTTCGTTGCCTGTGAGCGCGATTTCGCCGTCCTTTAAAAGTCCGTTAATGTCTATGTCGGCGTTCGTTTCGGCGAGTTTCACGGGGTTATAAATGAAGCCCATCGTGCCCCACATATAACACACGGCGTATTCCGCCCACTTTTTCACGCTGCCCGTGACGTAGTTTTCTTCCTCTTTGGAATTGAACAGGTCCTTGATGAAGCCGGACGCGTATTCGTTGTAATTGTCCACCTTGTCGTAAACTATCTCGCCGTCCTGATTTTCGGCGACGTCGTAAGTTTCCAGCATGTTCTCGTTTATCATCCGCTGAATCATATAGTCGGACGGGCAAACGAGGTCGTAAGCGTAAGTATATTCTCCGTTTTTTCCTTTTTTCTTGGTGAGTTGCAGTTCGTTATACATATTTTCGATCGTGCCGAAAGTGGAATAGTTCACCTTAACTTTCTTTCCGAATTTTTCGGTGGCTGCTTCCTCGAATTTTTTTATAATATCGAACGTTTCCCACTCGGCGTCGAATTCCGAAATATATTCTTCGGCGTTATAAACGTTGAGTTCCAAAACGCCCGAATCTTCGGCGTTTTCGCCGCAGGAGGCAAGCGATGAAAAACAGAGAACGATAGCAAAAAGTGAGGCTATAAGCCGTTTAACGTTTGTTTTCATTTCTTTTTGCCCTCCTTGAAGCCGCCACGTTCTGTATCACGAGGATAAGAACCATAAGCACGAATATGAGAGTGGATAACGCCCTGAGCGCGGGAACGGACGAGCCTTTTCCGCCTTTCGCGTAAGCGTCGAAAACGTAAGTGGAAATGGTGTCGAACGTCGGCGGACGAGTGAACGTCGTGATGATGTAGTCGTCGAGAGAAAGGGTTACGGCGAGCATGAATCCGCTGAATATTCCCGGAAGAATTTCGGGGATTATCACTTTGAACAAAGCCTTCGTCGGGCTTGCGCCGAGATCGAGCGCGGCTTCGTAAAGGTTTCCGTCGAGTTGTTTGAGTTTTGGCAGGACGGAAAGATAAACGAACGGGAAGCACAGAACGATATGCCCGATGAGGAGCGACGCATAAGTTCTGCCGAACGCGAACATCGTGCAGACGAGCGCGATCGAAATAGCCGTTACTATTTCCGCGTTGATTACGGGGATCTGAGTGAGGGCGTTGAGCGCGCCTTTAACTCTTCTTTTGGAATAAAACGTGCCTATCGCGCCGATCGTTCCCAGAATCGTGGCGCAGACGGAAGCGAGGAGCGCAAGCACTACGGTGTTCAAAACCGTCTGCATTATCGAATCGTCCGTGAAAAGTTGCCTGTAAAGCCCGAAGCCCCATTCCTTCGACCAGATACCGATCGACGGCGAAAGGTTAAACGAATAAATCGTGAGCAGAATGATGGGCGCGTAAATAAACGCGAGCGCTAAGACGATATATGCGATTTTTATAATCTTTTTTACCATAATCCGCCACCTCTCGTGTTGACTTCTTCGTCGGAAAATTTACGCGTTATGAACATTGTTAAAAAGATAAGCACGAGCAGAATCATCGCTATCGCCGAGCCGGCGTGCCAGTCGAACATCGTCGAGAACTGATCCTCGATGAGTTTGCCGATAATCGTGACGTTTCCGTTGCCGAGAGTGTCGGAAATAACGTAACTCGTCGTTGTGGGGAGAAGAACCATTGTTATCGCCGAAACGATGCCGGGAGCAGAAAGAGGAATAACCACCTTGAAAAAGGTTTCTGCGCTCGTCGCGCCGAGGTCGGCGGAGGCTTCGAGAATGCTTTTGTCGAGTTTTATAAGCACCGTGTAAAGGGGCAGAATGGTGAACGGAAGATAATCGTATACCATGCCGATCACGGTGTTTACCATGCTGAGTTTGCTTGATTTGTACATTCCGATTTTGAACAGCAACTCTTTCATCGCCGCCGTTCTTAAAACGAAGTTTATCCACATCGGCAGAACGAAGAGCATAAGGACTACGTTCTTCCACTTCATTTTGGAGCGGGCGAGAATATACGCCACGGGATAAGCGATGAGCAGGCACAAAACAGTGGTTATAATCGCAAGCCCGAAACTGACGTAAATAGCGCGGATGTTCGCGGAACTGCCGAAAAAGTAGACGAAGTTTTCGAACGAGAACGAGAATTTCGTTATGTCGTTCGTCGTCGGTTCGCCGCGTTCTACGGTGAACGCGTATAAAACAATGAGAAGAAGGGGCAAAACCACGAATATGGCGATGAACGCCGCATAGGGTATCCCGAGATTCTTTCTCGAAAATTTAAGCGCTTTCATTTTATTTGGTCACCGCCTTCAATTTGAGTTTAATCTTGTCCGCGGGGATTTTAACCGAAACCCTGTCGTTTTCGTTCCAGGTGTATTCCGTATCGACTACGAAATCTTCTTCCTCTTTGTCCGTTCTGATGATTATCTGATAGTGGTCGCCTTTATAAACTATCTGAATTATAGTTCCGCAGGCGTCGCCGTCCACGTCGTTGTCGATGATTTCGATATCTTTAAGTCCCACTTCAACGGAAACGTCAACGTCGGTAAGGTCGATTTTCTCGCAGTCTGCGGTGATAAGGTATCCCTCTTCGTCGAGATGAGAGCCTTCGTAAAGTTGAGTTACGTCGCAGGCGAATTCGCCGTCGGCAAAGCAAACGGTGTTCTTTTTGGTGATATATCCGTCGTAACGGTTGCAGTCGAATTCCTTCGCCATAATGTGGATATCGTCGGGCTTGATGATAACGGAGCATCTTTCGCCCACCTTTCTTTCCATAGTGTCCTGAATGACGATTTCGGTTTTACCCACGACGAAAGTCATTTCGTAATGCACGCCCTTGAAAATAGAGGAGATGATCACGCCGTCTACCTGACCTTTCCCTTCGTCAACGAGGAACACGTCCTCCGGGCGGACGACGACGTCCACTTTTTCGTTGAGAGGGAAGTCGTCAACGCAGTCGAAAACCTTGTTGATGAAGCGGACTTTGGTTTTGCCGACCATCGTGCCGGAGAAAATGTTGCTTTCGCCGATGAAGTCCGCTACGAACGCGTTTTTGGGTTCGTTGTAAATGTCTTTCGGCGTGCCTATCTGCTGAATGGTTCCGTCCTTCATAACGACGATAGTGTCGCTCATCGTCAGGGCTTCTTCCTGATCGTGCGTGACGTAAATGAACGTTATGCCGAGTTTTTTGTGCATCTCTTTAAGTTCGAGTTGCATGTCTTTTCTCATTTTGAGGTCGAGCGCGCCGAGAGGTTCGTCCAGAAGGAGAATTTCGGGTTCGTTGACGATCGCCCTCGCGATAGCAATTCTTTGCTGCTGACCGCCCGAAAGAGTGGTTACGTCTCTCTTTTCGAACTCTTCGAGGTCTACGAGTTTGAGAACTCTCGAAACCTTCGCGTCGATTACGTCTTTGGAGAGTTTTTCGGTTTTCGTTACGATTTTTCCGTCGCTCGTTTTATAGGTATTTCTGAATTTTTTGAGTTTCAGCCCGAACGCTATGTTATCGTAAACGTTGAGGTGCGGGAAGAGCGCGTAACGCTGAAAAACGGTGTTTATCGGTCTTTCGTAAGGCGGAACGTTCGTTATGTCTTTGCCGTTGAGCAGAATTTTGCCGCTGTCGGGCATTTCGAAGCCCGCGATCATACGAAGCGTGGTTGATTTTCCGCAGCCCGAAGGACCTAAAATCGTGATGAATTCGCCTTTTCTTACGTAGAGATTCATGTTCTCCACAGCCTGCTCGCCGTCGAAAATCTTCTCGACGCCGATAAGTTCGATGATTTTTTCTTCTTTTTCCATAAGTTCGATCTCCGGTTAAGGTTGGGTTTAAAAGGTGGGCGGAGTGGCTACCCAAATGAGTCTCGCCACTCTGTCGGTGTTGTTTTCTATGTAATGCTCTTTGTTTGCCTGATAATAAAAACTTTCGCCTTTATTTGCTTTGTACTTTTTGTTGCCGAGATGAATTACGACCGACCCCGAAAGGACGTAGCCGAATTCCTCGCCCTCGTGCGGAACGTCCGGTTCGGTGTTTTTTTTCGGCATCAGATCGACAAGCACGGGTTCCATTTCGTTTTTCTGCGAGTTGGGAACAAGCCAGTTGAGAGTGTATTGCGGCGTTTCCTTTTCGATGAATTCCTGCTCTTTGAAAACGATTTTTTCCTCGGGTTCTTCGCTGAAAAAGTCCTTAAGGTTGGTGCCGAGCGCGGACAGAATGTCCATAAGCGTTGCGATCGACGGGCTTGTCAATTCGTTTTCGAGTTGACTTATATAGCCCTTTGTGAGTTCGCATCTGTTCGCGAGTTCTTCCTGCGTAAGGTCGCATTGCAATCGAAGTTGTTTGATCTTGTTGCCGATTTCCATAATATTAAAATTCCTCCGTCGCGTTCAGCCGGATAAAATCGTTGAATCGCCTTGTCCGGCACGCTAAACAAAAAGTTTAAAAGAGTTAGCAAATATAAACCCAAAGTTTAAAGAGGTTAGCAAATATAAACTCAAAGTTTAGCAAAAGTAAACGTAACGGTGGAATTATATACGGAACGGCTCATATTGTCAACTGTTTTAACGGCGTTTACACAAATTCGTTAAAAAATTTTTTCGACGGGAAATAAATCCCGCCCGGTTTTAACTCCGGCGCGCCCCGCATATTATATTATCGTGTTATTCCTGAGCGGGTTATCGTCGGATACGCGGACGGAAATACCGATAAAATAATCTGTATTTCGACAATATCTACCGAATTTTTTCCGTATGGGAATGTTATAATTGAGGAGCGTTGAATGAAAGAGCAAAAAAAGTATGCGATAACCGTTATCGCGGGGCTTCTGACGATAATCATATCGTCGATAATCCTTTTTTCGAGCGGGAGTTACGCCGTTTACACGGCTAACACCGCAAAGCGGAAATTGCCCGTTTACGGCGTCGGCCGCGACGACGGCGCGCTTTCGGTTTCCTTCGATTGCGCCTGGGGAACGGATTATACCGACAAAATTCTCGATACGCTCGATTTTTATAACGTCAAAGCCACTTTTTTCGTGGTGCAGTTCTGGGCGGAAAAGTATCCCGATTATCTGAAAAAGATAGTCGAAAGAGGTCACGAAGTAGGCACTCATTCCAAAACTCACCCGAAGATGTCGAAACTTTCGGCAGAGGCGATAGAAGAGGAACTCAAAAGTTCCGTTGCGGCGATAGAAAACGTTACGGGGCAGAAGGTGAAACTCTTTCGTCCGCCGTTCGGCGATTATGACGACAAGGTTATAACCGCCGCGGAAAATCTCGGGCTTTATACGATTCAGTGGAACGTCGACTCGCTGGATTGGAAAAACCTTTCCGCTGAACGGATCGCGGCGCGCGTTATAAAAAAAGCCGGCTCGGGATCGATAATCCTGATGCACAACAACGGGCTTCACACGGCGGAATCGCTGCCGCTCATCTTCACCGCAACGCAACAAAAAGGGTTCGTTTATCGACCTATAGGCGAACTTATTTATACCGATGATTTCAGAATTACGCCAGACGGAACACAAATTAAAAACTGATTCGGAGAACAATGATGAACGTAGAAGAAAAACAAAACAACAAAGTATTTTTAAGCGGCGTGATAGTCACCGAAGCAAAATTTTCGCACGAAGTTTACGGCGAAGGGTTTTATGAAATGGAAGTCAACGTGAAAAGACTTTCCGGACAGGCGGATATCCTCCCCGTGACCATTTCCGAGCGGCTTATCGAAAGCCATAACCTTTCGGTCGGTTCGACTATCTGCGCGATCGGACAGTTCAGAAGTTATAACAAACTCGTGGACGGAAAGAGCAAACTCATGCTCACCGTTTTCGTTCGCGAAATCGTCGACGGCGAGGGCGCGAGAAACCCCAACAACATAGTCCTTTCCGGCTATATCTGCAAACCGCCCGTTTATAGAACCACGCCCTTCGCAAGGGAAATCGCTGACGTGCTTATCGCGGTGAACAGAGCGTATAACAAGTCCGATTATATTCCGTGTATTGCCTGGGGAAGAAATGCGAGATTCGTGAAAAATCTCGGCGTGGGCGAAAAGATTGCCGTTTCGGGGAGAATTCAGAGCCGCGAATACGTCAAGAAAATTTCCGAAACGGAGAGCAGAACGATGACCGCTTACGAAGTTTCGATTTGTCGCCTTGCCGCTTACGAAAACGCGGACGCGTTCAATCTCGATACGGAGTTCGATTCCAATTTTATTCCGTCGACCGCGCTTGCGGATTCGGTGTGATGAAACAGTAGAATAAATAGCGTTGACGCGTAGCCGCAGGTGATTGCGTTCGAACGCAATCGCCTGTGGCTAAAATAAAAGGATGCTTACGAAAAGCATCCTTTTTTGTTGCGATAAAATATTATTTCCCGAAAATATTATTTCCCGGCATCGGAGGATTTGTCGGAGGGCTTTATGATTACGCTAAGCGCGTCCGAAATAGTCTTTTCAAACGCCTCTCTGCCGTATTTATCCACTTCCGCTTTGTTCTTTTCGCCGTGAGTTAAGCAACCCGCGCCGCCTATGCAGCCGCCCACGCATGCCATACCTTCGATGAAGTTAGCCTGCAATTTGCCCGCGCGTTTTTGCAAAAGTGCGATTTTGCATTGTTCGATTCCGTCGCACGAGCAGGGTTTAAGCACGAATTCGAGATTCTGTTCCCTGATTCCTTCCGCAACAGCGTCGGCAAGGCCTCCGCTGCGCGCGAAGATTCTGCCGAAGTAGGACGCGTTGTCGAGAACGTCCTCGTCGAGCGCGGTTATGTCTATATCTTTGCTGTCGAAAAGAGCCTGAAGTTCCTCGAACGTTAAAACCGCGTCGATATAAGGTTTCACGGATTCCTTCTGGAATTCCATTTTCTTGGCGGTGCAAGGTCCGATGAACACCGTTTTGCAGTTCTTTTCCGTTTCCTTGATATATTTTGCGATCGTCGCCATGGGCGAGAGATTATGCGAAACGAACGGCTTTAAGTCGGGGAAGTTTTTGTCGATATAATCCACGAAAGCGGGGCAGCAGGAACTCGTTAAAAATCCTTTTTCGGCAAGTTCCCTGGATTCTGCCTGCGCGACCATATCCGCGCCGAGAGCCGCCTCGACGACCGTGTGGAAACCGAGTTTGCGAAGCCCCGATATAACCTGACCCAACTTTGCGTAAGTAAACTGGCTGGAAATCGACGGAGCGACTATCGCGTAAATCCTGTAATTCTGATTGCCGTGACTGCCTTTGAGCATATCGATGACGTTGAGAATGAAGGATTTATCCATTATCGCGCCGAACGGGCAGGTGTAAACGCACGCGCCGCAGGAGATGCACTTGTCGTTGTCGATGCAAGCCTGTTTTTCGTCGCCCATTTTTATGGCTTTAACTTTGCAAGCCGTTTCGCACGGGCGTTTGTAGTTGAGAATCGCGCTGTAAGGGCAGACCTTCGAGCATGCGCCGCATTCCTTGCATTTTGTTTTGTCGATATGCGCCACGTGATTTTCGTCGAAGGTGATCGCGCCGAATCTGCAGACGTCCTCGCAACGGTGCGCAAGGCAACCGCGGCAGGCGTTCGTGACTTCGTAACCGCCCATAGGACATTCGTCGCAGGCGATATCGATAACTTCTATGACGTTCGGATTCTTTTTGTTGCCGCCCATCGCGAGTTTTACGCGTTCCGCTAAAATGGCGCGTTCCTTATAAACGCAGCAGCGCATGGTGGGAATTTTACCCGGAACGATTATCTTGGGGATATCGAGCAGGTTATCCTGCAACGTGTCGTTCCATGCCTGCCGAGCCACTTCGCGCAGAACTTTATATTTTAAGTGTTGAACTTTTGTATCGAATTTTCTCATAAATAATACCGATTAAAAATAACTTACTTTGATTCGCTTACCCATTTTTTTAAGACAAGCGGATAATTCTTCGACAAGATTCATTTTGATGTTGAAGTTTATCGGCAAGTCCGGGTTCTGGTGCGCGGGGTTCACGGCTCTGCCGACGTAGAAATTGATATCCGTGCCTTCTTCGAAGAGCATCCGGCATATCAAGGACGCGCCGTCGTGTCCGCAACTCCATTTTTCGTATAGTTTGTTTTCTCCGAGAACGTCGTTGGCGTATTCCACCACGCGGTTCATCGTGATAACGCCCTCCGTAACCAGGTCCACGCCCTCGATTTTCGCTATCGGGGGAATGTCCGAATTGGCAAAATTGACGCTCACTTCAACCTTTTTGCCGAGATATTTCGCCGCGAGAGAAGAAGTCGTGCCGCCGCAGACGATATGTTTGCCCTCTTTTGAAAAGAACAAAGCCATCATTCGGTTTGCGTCGTCCCTGTCTCTCGGCGGGCCGAACAGAATGTTCATAGGTTCGCGTTTTCTGATTTTTATAACGCACGCCGTGGCGTCGTCGCCCGGGCGATGTCCGTAAAGATTGTCCACTTCGTCGAGCAGAATTGTTGCCATCGTTTTCGCCGCGTATTCCCCCGCGACGATGACTTTCATGAATTCTATTATTTCTTCTCTTTTCCAGCCGAAGTTATAGGCAAGCCCGATGCCCGCATGCGGGCAACCGTCGCTCATGGAAACGAAAACGTCGCCCTCCTGCAATTTTATCATCGAGTGATAAATTTTCTTGCCGTCGATGTTCATCTCCGTTTTCGGGTAGAGATAATTCTCGCCGTCGCGGATAAGAATGGTCAGCGGGTTGTCGTACTGAATGAGTTCCATTTCGCGGTTTTCCACGATGTGCATAATCGTGAACGTGGAATACGCAACGCCCCTCACCGAGCATATAGGCAAGGTCTTCGCGATGGTTTCCACACAGTCCGAAAGGGTAAGCCCTTCCGCCATCATCGTGGAAATAATCTTGCTCGTGAGCGTGGAAAGTATGCTTGCCTTAACGCCGCTGCCGAGTCCGTCCGCAAGGACGATCACGGTGGAATCGTCGTCGCGCTCCACAACGTCGATATGATCGCCGCAGAGTTGTTCTCCGAAATGGTTTATGCTTTTGTAACCTATATCGGCGCAAAGATTATTCATCAGAAATGCTCTCCTTCAGTTTGGTAAGAGCGATTTTCGTTTCCGCCGCGGTTTCTCCGAGCAGAGAGGCGATTTCCTGAACTATACGCATTTGTTTGTCCACCACGTTATCTGCGGTTTCAACCGTCTGATTACGCAGTTTCTCGCGTTTTTCGCGTTCGTTCTCCTGTTCGGTGATATCCCTCATTATGCAGAGAAGCATATGATAGGTTGTGTCGTAAATAATCGTCTGTTCGACGAATCTGTTGTATTCCGCAAGGTAAGTTCTGCGGTTGCGTATGCTCTTTTTGTTGCCGAGAACTTCGAGGAAAGGTTTCGGGTCGAGAATACGCACTACCTGATCGCCGAGTACGTCCGAAGCATATCTTATGTTGAGAATTTTGCGCGCCGCAGGGTTGATCTGCTGAACTTCCAAAGCGTCGTTGACGACGATGAGCGCGTTCGGCGTGTTGGAAACTATGCAATCGGAAAAACTTTCGGCTTTTTCTTTAAGATAGGGCAGACACATCGAAATCTCCGCCTTGCCGTGAATGATCGCTATCGCTTTTTCGCGGCAGGTATCGTACCCGCAGGAGCCGCAGTTGAGTTCATCCTCCGGTCTGTTTTTTCCCATTTTTTTGAGAACTTCCTGAATTTCGCTCTCGGACGGAGCGGCGTTTTTGCGTTCGATAGGTTCGAATCTCTTTTTCAAGTCGAGAGAATCGGGTTGAACGATTTCAAAATCCTTCGTTCCGGCGTATTTCGCCACCGACTGATAATCGATGACGGGCGAACGGTGATATTTTTCCATAACGGGGCCGCCAACGCAACTGCCCGCGCAAGCCGACATTTCGATGAAGCACTTATGAACGTTTCCGCGTTCGATTTCCTTAAGCGAGGCTATACAGTTTTCGATGCCGTCCACCTCAAAATAAGTGTAATCGGGCGTTCTGTTTTTCATCGTTTTCAGAATTCCGCCCGCTGTGGGGAAGAAACGAGCGCGGCTGTTATCCGTGTCGTCCATATCGGGCTGAAGTTCGATATGCTCGGCGTTCAGCCAGGTCGTGAGTTCTTCAAACGTTAAAACGGCGTCCACAATGCCTTCGTAATGCTGAGCCTCGTCCTTTTTCGCCACGCACGGACCGATAAACACGGTTTTCGCGTCCGGGTGCTTCTTTTTGATTTCGGTGCAATGCGCCTGCATGGGCGACATTATGTCCGCAAGGTTCGGCAAAAGGGCGGGGAAGTATTTCTGAATAAGCAGATTCACCGAATGGCAGCAGGACGAAATTACCACGTCCCGCGTTTCTTCGGCAAGCATTTTTTCGTATTCGGTTTTGACTATGGTCGCCCCGAGCGCGGTTTCTTCCGCGTCGGCAAAACCGAGTTTTTTAAGGGCGGCTTTGATGCCGTTTATGCCTACGCCGTGATAGTTTGCGATAAAGGACGGGGCAACGCTGGCGTAAACCTGTGCGCCCGACTGAATCATTACTTTAACTTTTTCGGTTTCTTCCACTATCTGTTTAGCGTTTTGCGGGCAGACGACGAAGCACTGCCCGCAAAGAATACACTCGTTACCGATAATATGTGCCTGATTGCCCGAAAATCTTATCGATTTAACGGGGCAGTGACGTATACATTTATAACAGTTTTTGCAGTTTGATTTTTTAAGCGTCAAACATTCCGACACGGTTAATTCTCCTTGGCTTTCGCTTTTACGACGGCGGGCATGACGGATTTTTCCCAGAACTCGCCGAATCCTTCGGGCGTTATGCCGACGTAAACTTCGCCGTCGACGGTTATCGTCACGCCGATACGATTGCACCTGCCGGAGCAGAACGCTCCGACAAGCACTATTTCGTCCTCAAGATGATTATTCGCTATTTTTTCCTGTAACAATTCAACGATCCTCGGCGCGCCTTTTAAGTGGCACGAACTGCCGACGCAGACTTCGACGATTATCATTGTACTTTCGCTTTGATTTCGTTATCGAAAAATTCTTTAACGGTTTCGGGGCTTACGGAATAGAATTTGTCGTCGACCGTAACGCACACGCCGAGCTGGCATTTACCCATGCAGAACGTTCCGCCGAGTTCCACTTTGTCGCCGAGTCCCGCTTCGTTGATGTAATATTGAAGACCTTCGACCACTTTGCGCGATCCTTTAATGTGGCAAGATGAGCCGATACATACAGTAACTTTCATTATTTTGTACTCCTTTTTATTCATAATCGACTTATTCGTAATCGACGACGTTTACCCACGAGAGCAGGAATTCGCGTTCTTTTTCGTTGCCCTTAACGGTCTGAGAAGCCGCGACGATGGGCATCCACTTCTGAATGTATTGTTTTTCGGTGTGGCTCTTCGCACAGAAGAGGTCGAGATATTTCTCCGCGCCGTCTATATCGCCGTTGAGCCAGAACAAAAGGTAAGTTCTCGCCACGTCCGCCGAGGCGTTACCCTGCGTTGCGTGCGACCAGTCGAGAATATACGGCGTTCCGTCCTCGGCGATGATTATGTTGGAGGGGTTGAAGTCGCCATGGCAAAGTTTGTTGTGCTTCGGCATTCCGTCGAGACGGGTGTGAAGTTCGTAGCGGGTAGTCGCGTCGAGATCGGTGCTTAAGATCTTGCGGTTCATCTTGTCCTTCAACTTCGTGAGAAGAGGGCAGATTTTTGATTGAACTTCCATCTGAAGGTCTACGAACATATTGAGATATTCGTCCTTCTTGCCGGGATTTTCGCTCATGAGTTGAGCGAGAGTTTTACCCTTGATATAATCGGTTATTATCGTCCATTTGCCGTCGATGACGGTAACTTCGCGAAGTTTGGGGACGTTAAGCCCCGTTTCCTCCACGAGCGCGTGATTCAACGCTTCGTTTAAAACTTGCGCCTTTGAATAAGTGTTGTCGAACACTTTCAGACACAGATCGCCGTCGCGATAAACGGTTTTATTGTTTCTTACGGCAATAATTCTGTCAAGATTCATCTTTTTTCCTCCTTATGCCTTTTTTATTCCGCTTTTGGCGCGGCGGTACGCTTGTTTGAAGTTATGAGTGTCGTCCGCAGGCGCGACGTCCGCTTTCGGCATTTCGGGTTCGGTGAAGTGTTTGTTTCCGTAATAAGCGTTGAGATACATCTGCTTGATTTCGCTCATGAGCGGATATCTCGGGTTTGCGCCGGTGCATTGATCGTCGAACGCCTGTTCCGTCATTGCGTCGAGGCGGTTGAGGAAGTCGGCTTCGTCGGGAACGTAATCTTTGATGGTGGGTTTGATTCCGACTCTCGCTTTGAGGTCGTTCACGGCTTTGATAAGGTTTTCGAGTTTTTCGGTATCGGTGTTGCCGCCGAGACCTAAAGCGTCGGCAACTTCGGCGTATCTCGCCAAGGTGTGCGGGTGGTCGTACTGCGAGAACGTACCCATTTTGACGGGCGCTTCCGCCGCGTTGAAACGAAGAACTTCTTCGAGCATCAGAGCGTTTGCTACGCCGTGAGCGATGTGGTGGAACGCGCCGAGTTTGTGAGCCATAGAGTGGCAGACTCCGAGGAACGCGTTTGCGAACGCCATACCTGCCATTGTTGCGGCGTTAGCCATTTTTTCACGGGCTTCAACGTCTACCTGACCGTTATCGTAAGCGCGGGGGAGATATTTGAATATCGTCTGCAACGCCTGTTTGGCAAGACCGTCGGTATAATCTGTAGCCATAACCGAAGCGTAGGCTTCCAACGCGTGGGAAACGGCGTCGATACCGGAAGCGGCGGTAAGTCCTCTCGGCGCGCTCATATGGAAATCGGTGTCGATTATTGCCATGTTGGGCAGCAACTGATAGTCTGCGAGAGGATATTTGATTCCGCTGTCCTGATCGGTGATAACGGCGAACGGAGTAACTTCCGAACCGGTACCGGCAGAAGTCGGAATAGCGATGAAGTATGCTTTTTCTCCCATCTTCGGGAAGGTGTAAACTCTCTTACGGATATCGATGAATCTCATCGCCATATCCATGAAATCTGCTTCGGGGTGTTCGTAAAGAACCCACATTATCTTGCCTGCGTCCATTGCCGAGCCGCCGCCGAGAGCGATGATCGTATCGGGTTTGAACGAACGCATGAGTTCCGCACCCGCCTTTGCGCAGGCGAGAGTGGGATCGGGCGCGACGTCGAAGAACGTTTCGTGAACGATGCCCATTTCGTCGAGTTTGTCCTCGATGGGTTTGGTGTAACCGTTATTGTAAAGGAACGAGTCCGTTACGATGAACGCACGTTTTTTGTTCATTACGTGCGTCAACTCGTCGAGAGCGACGGGCAGACAGCCTTTTTTGATATAAACCTTTTCCGGCGCGCGGAACCAAAGCATATTTTCTCTCCTTTCTGCAACAGTCTTAATGTTAATCAGGTGCTTTACGCCCACGTTTTCCGAAACACTGTTGCCGCCCCAGGAGCCGCAGCCGAGCGTTAACGACGGAGCGAGTTTGAAGTTGTAAAGATCTCCGATTCCGCCTTGCGAAGAGGGAGTGTTGACGAGGATACGGCAGGTCTTCATGCGCGAAGCGAATTCGTCGAGTTTGGCCTGTTCCGTTGCGACGTTGAGATAAATAGACGAAGTGTGTCCGTAACCGCCGTCGGCGATAAGGTGTTCCGCTTTTGCGAAAGCGTCCTGAATGTCCTCGGCTTTGTACATTGCGAGAACGGGGGAGAGTTTTTCGTGAGCGAACTCTTCCGAAAGTTCGACGCTTTCGACTTCGCCGATAAGAACTTTCGTTCCTTCGGGAACGGTTACTCCGGCAAGCGCGGCGATCGTAGCCGCTTTCTGACCGACTATTTTCGCGTTGAGCGCACCGTTTATGATAATCGTTTTGCGGACTTTTTCGGTTTCTTCGGGGTTAAGGAAGTAACAACCTCTGTTCGCGAATTCGATTTTTACGGCGTCGTAAACGTTTTTATGAACGATAACGGACTGCTCGGAAGCGCAGATCATACCGTTATCGAAAGTTTTCGAGTGAATTATGGAGTTGACGGCAAGAACGATATCCGCGGAATCGTCGATGATTGCGGGAGTGTTGCCCGCGCCGACGCCGAGAGCCGGTTTGCCGGAAGAATAAGCGGCTTTAACCATTCCGGGGCCGCCCGTCGCGAGAATTATGTCCGCTTCTTTCATGAGGAGGTTGGTCATTTCGAGAGAAGGAACGTCGACCCAGTCGATGATTCCTTCGGGCGCGCCGGCTTTAACGGCGGCGTCGAGAACGACCTTAGCCGCGGCGATGGTCGATTTTTTCGCTCTCGGGTGCGGACTGATGATGATCGCGTTTCTCGTTTTGAGGGCGATCATGGTTTTGAAAATCGCGGTGGAAGTGGGGTTGGTTGTCGGAATGACCGCGGCGATAACGCCTATGGGTTCGGCGATTTTCTTTATTCCGTAAGCCTTGTCCTCTTCGATAACGCCGCAGGTTTTGGTGTTCTTATAAGCGTTATAGATATATTCGGCTGCATAGTTGTTCTTGATGACTTTGTCTTCAACAACGCCCATGCCGGTCTCTTCCACAGCCATTTTCGCGAGCGGAATACGCGCCTGGTTGGCGGCGATGGCGGCGGCTTTGAAAATCTTGTCTACCTGTTCCTGCGTATAGGTCGCGAATTTACGTTGAGCGTCCTTTACTCTTGCGATAGTCGCTTCGAGCGTCTCTACGCTGTCGACTATCTGTCGTTCTTTGTTTTCCATGGAAACCTCCTGTATTTCGTTTAAACTTTTATCTTATCTTGTTTTGCAGGTGTGCCAGCGAAAGCGCGAGGTCTTCGTATTGAACCGCCACGCCTTCGGGGACTTGCAGTTGCGAGTGAGAAAAACACCATACGGCTCTGATTCCGCTTTTTACCATCTCGTCCGTCGCTTCCTGCGCGGCGGCGGCGGGAACGGTGAGAATGCCGAGTTCGATCTGATGCAGCGTGCAGTACGCCTTCATTTCGCTCATCGGCAAAACGTTATCCCCGAACTTCTTTTCGTCGTTGTCGAACGCCTTCGCCACTTTAAGCCCGTATTCCGAAAACCCCGGGTAGCCGAGCAGAGCGGTGCCGAGTTTCCCCGCGCCGACAATGATCGCTTCCTTCTGATACTTGTCCGGAAGGACGCGTTCCATGCTTCGGATCAGGTCGGTCACCTTGTAGCCGATTTTCGGTTTTCCTTTCCCGCAGACGGAAGCGAGGTCTTTCCGCACCTGAACTTCGCCGAGCGAAAGTTGCTTCGCGAGAGCGGTTGCGGAAATTTCCGTAACCGAAACGGGCAACCCTTTCAGGTGTTTCAGATACCCCGGTATTCTGCTTAAAGTCGCTTTGGATATCATCGCGTTTTCTCCTTAGCCGAAAGAGAACGAGCCTCTCTCAGTTTACGATAATAGTATACAGCATTCTGCAAAAAAAGTGAATTGCTTTATTTTTATATCGGTATGGTATTTATCGATATAACGCAGACAGAAATAAAAAACCGCGAAAAACCAGGAGTTTTCGCGGCGCAGAAAATCATGACGCGCCGAACAATTCACGCTTTATGCGGCACAGTTCGGTAACGAACGCCTTATCGAGATCGGTAAGGGCGTAATCTTTTTTGTAAATAAGAACGTCTTTATAGATTTTTTTGTTCTCGGCGCACGTCTTTTCGACCAGTCCGTAACTCGCAAGCGTGGACCCGGGAACGGCGGACACCCACATAAAGGTACGCGGGTCTTTGGAGAGCAGTTCGAACTGGCTTGCCCGTTCAAAAACGAAAATACGCCTTTCGGTTTGTGGCAATTCCTCTTTTTTCACTTCCGCAAGCGATAAAAACGGAACGTAAGGGTCGGCGTGCGCTATCTCGGTTTTGTCGGGCAGGTCGGAAAATTTCACGTCGTTCACGGCGGCGAGCGGGGAATTTTTGCTCACGAGCAAGCGGTAACGGAATTCCGTTACGAGTTCGTATGCAAGTCCTTTCGCTTCGAGAAGATCTTTATAGTACGAGTCGTATTGTTCCGCGTAACGGATAATGCCGAGGCGGTAATCGGATTCGAGAATGTTTTTAATGGCGCGGAGCGAGTTTGTTTCCTTATAGAAAAACTCGAACTTGTCCTCGTCGGGCAATTTGCCGATAAAGGATGAAAACGCGTCGCTTATATAACTCGCGCGGGGAACGGAAACGGAGAACTTTTTGTTTTCCGAAAAGTCGCCGCGGAACATGTTTTCCACGGTGTCCACTTGTTTAAGTATACTTTTCGCATATTTCAGAAACTCCTCGCCGCGGGGAGTTACCTTTATGCCGCGGGAAGAACGCTCGAAGAGATTCACTCCGAGCGAGGCTTCCAGATCCTTTATGCAACGGCTGAGGTTGGACTGGTCCATATACAGCGATTCGGCCGCCTTGTTGATCGACCCGCAGGACGCCACTTCCACCGCGTATTTCATATAAACTAAATTCATGATTATATTGTATTATATAATGCGTGAGTTGTCAACCTTTTGCCGTAAATTATGCCGTCGTCTTTTGCCGTAAATCAGCCGTCGTCTTTTCGCGGCGTGCTTTCTGTATTCCGGTCGGCTCGGGAATCTGCATTATTTTGTCCAGCGACTGTTTCATTTTAAAACCGTCCTTTTTGAGAATAAAAAAAATGCGTAAATCCGGGAAAATCGGATTTACGCATAAGAATTTCAAAGAAAATTCCGCTATTTTACCACTCATTTTCATTAAATATTATAGCGATTTTATTAAAAAAGTCAAGTGTATTCGCCTTCGCATGTAAAATTTTCGCTGCGATTCAACCGCTTTAAGCCGCGGTTGCGTTGTCGTCGGTCGGCTGAAAATCCGATGATTCGCGTTTTTTCAAAGCGGCGTAAGAAACGAAGAAATAAATCGTTTCCGCAATGCCGGTTATTATCCAGGAAACGGGATAGAGCAGGAACAAAGACGTTATCGTTTTGTAATGCGCGAAAACGGTGTAAATCCACACCACGCGGAACACGCACGAGCCTAAAATAACCACTATCGTCGGCACGAGGCTCTTGCCGATTCCGCGCGAAGCGGCTATTGCGTTGTCCATAAACGCCGACAAACAGAACGAAAAGCCCATGATTTTAAGTTTCTGCATGCCTGCGGCGATGACTTCGGGGTCACTGTCGAACATGGCGATGAAAAGGTCGCCTTTGAAAAACGCGAGCGCACCGAGAATAAGTCCGAACGCGAACGCATAAAGCGTGGTTACGTAATAACTTTTAATCGCTCTGCCGGGTTTGCCCGCGCCGTAATTCTGCCCGATGAACGTCGAGCAGGCGGTGTAAAACGCCATCATTATATTGTAGATTATCGTGTCGGCGTTCTGGGCGGTGTTTATGCCGGTCACATGTTTGTATTCGAATTCGTTTATGCCCACTTGAATGAAGATGTTTGCCACGGCGAATATTCCGTTCTGAATCCCCGCGGGAACGCCGAGCGCGAGAACTTCGCCCGCTTTTTTCCATTTGTAAGCGAAGTGTTTCAGGTCGAGCCTGTGGACGTCTTTTATCTTTAAAAGCCTGACGATGACGGCTATCGCGGACATATACTGCGTTATCACGCTCGCGAGGGCGACGCCTTCAACGTCCAGCTTGCAGACGAGAACGAAGAAAAAGTTAAGACCGATGTTTGCGATTCCCGAAATCGTGAGGTAAACAAGCGGTCTTTTGGTGTCTCCCGCCGCGCTTAAAACGCCGTTGCCGTAATTGAAAATCGCAAGCGCGGGCATGCCGAACGAGAAAATGCGGAAATAGGTTACGGCTTTGTCGAGCAGTTCGGCTTTGGTGTTTAAAAGTTCGAGCAGTTGCCTTGCGAGAATAAAACACAAAGCGAAAACAATCATACCCGTCGCCGCACTTAAAACGAGGGATGTATCCACCGTTTCCTTAACGTCTTTATCTCTTTTCGCGCCTAAGTATTGCGCCGCTTTTACGTTGATTCCCGCGCCGATGCCGATCAGAAACCCCGTGAACAGCGTTAAAAGGGTGCTTGTGGAACCGACCGCGCCGACCGGAATGGTCGAATCCGCAACGCCTTTGCCGACGATGATCACGTCGGAAATGTTGAAAAGCACTTGCAAAATCTGCGACGCCATGAGCGGCAGACTGAACAGGATTATGCCCTTGAACAGAGATCCTTCCGTAAAAGTTGTCAAAGATTTATGTTTTTGCGTAAGTTCTTTCATCTTCGTTTTTTGGATTCGTTTTGTCCTGAGTGTGTTTTGGCGGTTTCGGTAACGTAAATATTTTGCCGTTGAGATAAAAAAGCGGGCTTTCATTGCCGAATTTAAGTTCGGTTTTATACGCCGTGAGCGATTGCGTTTTTTCTTTAAATTGGTCGTTAATCGACTTATATCCGTATTTTCCGTCACCGATCAAGGGGTGGCCGACGTGCGCGAGGTGAGCGCGGATCTGATGCGTTTTGCCCGTTACGAGTTCCACGTTGAGTAAAGACGTTTCGCCGTCCTCGGATAAAACTTCGTAGCGGGTTATGATTTTGTTTGCGCCTTTTTTCGGTTCGTCGAAAATTTTCACTTCCGATTTTTTCTCGTCTTTCAAAAGGTACGCTTCCAGCGTTCCGTCTTTTTTGTCGAACGTTCCGTAAACCCTCGCCAGATAATATTTTTTAAACGATCGGTTTTTAAAGCCTTTCAGCAGTTCGTCGTTCGCGGCGGGGTTTAACGCGAAAAGCATTATTCCGTCGGTGTTCCTGTCCAGCCGATGAACGAAAAACGCGGTCGGGCGGGTTTTCTTTATCAGTCCGAAAAAATCTTCCGAAGTTATGCCTTTTGGCTTGACCGCGACGAGGATGTTTTCGTCCTCGAAGAGAACGTTTTCCGCGCGGTTGTCGTGGGCGGTGGTGTAAACGCTTATCTCGTCGCCTTTTGCAACGGTAACGTCTTTATTGGTCCGTTCGCCGTTGATTTTCACGTCCTTTTGGCGAATCAACTTCATAACCAGCGAATAAGACATCGCTCCGTTGAAACGGGCGAGAATCGCTTCGGAAAGTTTTTCGTTGCCGTCGGCTTTAAATTTTATCAGATTCATATAAAAATTCCCGTGAAATAATATATCGCGTAAGCCGCGGAGAGAGCGACGAGCAGTTGATAAACCGCAGAAATCAGAGCGTACTTAAACCCGATCGTTTTCCTTATCGCCGAAAGCGCGGTTAAGCAGGGCGTGTAAAAGTAACAGAAAACGACGAGCGCAAGACCTTGATTAATCGCGAGTCGCAACCCCTCCGGGTAAAGCAACAAAAAGGATGAAACGACGCTTTCTTTCGCGAATATTCCCGAAAGGAGCGCGGCGGGCATGCGCCAGTCGAAACCCATGGGCTTGAACGCGAACGCGAAAACCGAGCCGAGCCGTGCCAGAACCGAACGGTCGATTTCCCGTTGAGTGAGAAGTTCCACGTTTGGCGAAACGTTTGCGCCCAGCCACACCGCCAGCGAAACGCAGAACACGACGGTGGATAACCTGATTATAAACTCTTTGAAAGTTTTTAGCAAGGATTTTAACAGGGGGCGAAGCCCGGGAAATTTAAGTTCTGCGATTTCCTCGATCAAAGGCTCGGGTTTTCCTTTTGCCACGGTTTTCGAGAGCAGAAGAGAATGGACGAGCGGGGCGACGAGCGACAGAAGATATACGGCGCAGATGACGAGGAAAGAGTATTCTTCGAACGCAGCCTTTGCTATGAACAGATAAACGGGCGTCCTTGCAGAGCAACTTATGAACGGCATCGAAAGCACTGCGCGAAGCCTCACGTTTCGATCGTCTATTCCGTTCGCCGTAACCGCGGAAACAGCCGTGCAGCCGAACCCGCAGGAAAGAGAATAAACGCTTTTGCCGGAAAGCGAAAAAACCTTCAACGCTCCGTCCGTGAGGGCGGAAATTCTCGAAAGGTAGCCCGACTGGTCGAGAAAATCGAGACAGAACGACAGGGCGCATATCTGCGGAATGAATTCCGCCACGCCCGACAGCCCGCCTATGACGCCTTCGGAAACGAGCCTTGCGAGAAACAGATTGCGCGGCGCGAGCGAATCGTAAACCCGATTAGCGATAAAATCGTTCAATAATCGACTTATAGCCTCGCTTATTGCCGCTATCGGCGAGAGGTTGCCGAACGCGAACCAAAAGCAGAAGAGCATAACGAGGACGAAAACGGGGAGAGCGGTGAATTTGCCCGAGACGATTTTTTCGAGCGTTTTGCTGCGCTTTTTCGGCGCCACATAGCCGAACGGCTCGTTTGTAGCCCGCAAAATCGGGGTTTCGCCGAAAATCGCTTCCTTTAATCTTCTCACGTCGCGCTCGTTTATCGCTTCGCCGCAGATGACTTCAACGCCCGCGCTTTTCCCGAATTCTTCCGCGTTCAGTTCGCCGCCACGCTTCAAAAAGTCCGCGTATAAGTTGATAAACGCCACAATCGGCACGCCGAACGATTTCAGTTCCCGGATCAGTCTCAACCCGCGTTTCAGTTTTTCCGCCTCTACGACGACAACGATTAAGGAGTAACCGCCCTCTTTCAGCGTTTCCGCGGCGGCGTTTTCTTCGGCGTCGTGGTTTTTGAGAGAGTAAATGCCGGGAACGTCGATTATTTCCGCCGTTTCGTTTTTCAGCCGGGCGGTCGCGCACACGCTTTCAACCGTAACGCCGTGCCAGTTGCCCACCTTTTCGTTTCTGCCCGTCAAGGCGTTGAAAAGCGTGGTTTTGCCCGCGTTCGGGTTGCCCGCAAGAACGATTTTGCGTTTGCCGACGACGCGTTTATTGTTTTCTGCCATAAATTTCCCCCGTTTTTTTATCGCGCCTATTCCGTGACCTTTTACGTAACCTCTTCAGTGACTTCGATTTTTTCGGCGATTTCTCTTCCGACGGCGATAACCGCGCCGCCCGCATCGACAAGAAACGCCGATTTGCCGATTTTTTTCGTTATCGTCACCGCTTCGCCGGGAAAAATTCCGAGTTTGTCCAGTTTTGCGGTTTGTTTTTTCGTCAGGTTTACGGCGACGATTTTATAATGTTTTCCTGTAAGGCAGTCCGATAAACGATAAATCATAATATATGTTATTAAAAGCGCGATTCAAAAATGAAAAAATCGCCGCAAAACGATTGACATAAAAAATTTTTCGGCATATAATCAAGAAAAAAATAAAACGCTGGGGTGCTTGAAAGGCGAAACGTGAAATCGCGGAAATGCAAAACCGTGAAACGCTTTTCGGGCTGAGATTATACCCGTTGAACCTGACAAGGTAATGCTTGTATGGAATTAAACGCGATTTT
>JALETB010000050.1 GCA_022781715.1 Clostridiales bacterium
CTGACGAGCCTCGTTATAAGGCTCTAAAAGATTGTCGGGGATAGGGTGTTCGTTGCGCTCCCAGTCGCGGAGAACGCCGTAAGCCACCTTGACGAAACCTTTCATCTTCTCGTCCACCATGTTGGGTATTATCATCGGCGCGATTTTATTGCCGTATTTTTCCTTTATCGCCGCGACGGTTTTGATGAAATTCGCGTTTTCTTTGTCCAGTCCGTTGATAAACAACAGCGAGGGAATTCTGCGCGAAAGGCAATATTCTATCGCCTTTTCCGTGCCGACGGTGAGCGTTCCGCTCGCCCCGGTGACGATAACCGCGTTATCGACGGCGGAAAGAGCCATGTTCGCCTCGCCCTCGAAATCGAAAAAGCCGGGAACGTCTATAAGATTAAACGCAACGTGGCGGTTTTTTCTGTCCGTATACTCACATCTCGAAACCGACAAACTGATCGACGTTTTTCTCGCTATTTCTTCCTGATCGAAATCGCTTACGGTATTTCCGTCGTCAACTTTGCCTTGCCTGTCTATCGCGCCGGCGTTGAAAAGTATTGCTTCGACGAGGGTTGTTTTGCCCTCGCCGCTATGACCGATGACAGCCACGTTTCTGATTGTTCCTTCCATAAATTTTTCCTACCTTATCATATAATATTAATATGCGCTTCGGCGAGCAACTTTCCCGTCGGTTTCAGTCAAAAACAATTAATAAAGCGATTTTAATTTGCTGAAACGAGGGTTCTCTCTCCGAACTCCCGTATATTATACAACACTTTTCCTGCAATTTCAATAGCAAACCGAAAATTTTTACCGTTTTTTTACAAACGCCCCTTTTCATAATGTATTTTACGCACGAGAAAAGATTGCCGCAAGTTGCATTTCTGCAATATGCGACAGTCCTTAATCTTAGAGATTCCATTAGCCATCGCCAACTAAACGAAAAGGTCTGTCGCGCTAAAAATAAGGCGGCAGACCTTTTAAATTCAAGTTTCGTTACTTCTTTTCTATGCGGACGAACTCGTAACCCGCGTCCTCTATCGCCGTTTTTATCGCGTTTTCGTCCATGTTTCCGTCGTAAACGAGGGCGCGTTTTCCGCCGAGGTCGACTTCACCCGTAAGCCCGAGGTCTTTAAGAACGGTTTCAACGCGCTTTTTGCAATGCTCGCACATCATTCCGTCGATATAAATAATAGCCTTTATTTCCTTCATATTGTCTCCTTTCGCGGTATTTGTCTGCAACTCCGCTTTCACCCGCGCTTCTTTTATTTGCGATTCTTTTATCCGATGCTCCGCCGTTGTCGTTTTATCGTCGGCGGATTCGTCCTTGAATTTTATAAGGCGAAGCCGGAGCGCGTTGCACACAACGCACACGCTCGAAAGGCTCATCGCAAGCGAGGCGAACGAGGGGTTTAAAGTTACGCCCGCAAAGACAAACACGCCGCAGGCAATCGGGATAAGAATCGCGTTATAGAAGAACGCCCAGAAGAGGTTTTCCTTGACGTTCAGCATAACCTTGGAGCCGAGTTTCAGGCATTTCACCACGTCGGTGAGGTCGTTTTTGATAAGCACTACGTCCGCGCTGTCGATCGCGATATCCGTACCCGCGCCGATCGCCGCACCGACCGAAGCCGCGGTTAACGCGGGGGCGTCGTTCACGCCGTCGCCGACCATCATAACTTTATAACCCTCTTTTTCGAGACGGACGACCGTTTCGTATTTCGTGTCAGGCAGAACGCCCGCTTCGTATTCAACGTCGAGTTCGTCGGCAACCTTTTTCGCCGCCGATTCGTTGTCGCCGGTGAGCATAACCACGCGCTTACCCATGGCTTTAAGTTCTTTCACCGCTTGCTTGCTTGAAGGCTTAATTTCGTCGTTAATCGACATATAGCCCGCTATTTGCGAGTCGATTGCAAGATATAAAACCGTTGCGCCGACTTCTTTTTGGGAGCGTTTCGCAATCTCCGAATCTTTCCCGCCGGGGCAGACTTCGAGGACGAAACCAAGGTTTCCGAGGCGGAGCGAAAGCCCGCCGATTTTACCTTTTATGCCCGCACCTTTGACGGTTTCGAAGTTTTCGACCGGCAAAACGGGAACGTTTTCACTCTCCGCGAGTTCGATAACCGGCTTGCCGAGAACGTGCGAACTTCTCTTTTCGAGCGAAGCGCAGTATTTAAGGAATTCGCTTCTCGAAACACCGTCTGAAAGTTCGACGGACGAAATTTTCGGCTTTCCGTAAGTTATCGTGCCGGTTTTATCGAGAACGACGGCGGTTATGGACTGAGTTTTTTGCAAAGCCTCGCCGCTTTTTATTAAAATTCCGTATTCGGCGGCTTTACCCGTTCCCGCCATAAGCGCAGCGGGCGTTGCAAGCCCGAGCGCACAGGGGCAGGAAACCACGAGAACGCTGACCGCTATGTTGATGGCAAAAGCGAACGTTTCGCCGAGAATAAGCCAGACGACGAGAGCCGTGACGGCTATCGCGATGACTGCGGGAACGAAAATCCCCGCTACCTTATCGGCAAGTTTCGCGATGGGAACTTTTGTGGAGTTCGCGTCCTCCACGAGCCTTACTATTTTATAGAGCGTGGTGTCCTCACCGACGGAAACGGCTTTCGCAACGGCGTAGCCGCCCGAAAAAACCGTGCCGGTGACGAGTTTTTCGCCTTTTTCTTTATATACCGGCACGCTTTCGCCGGTTATTGCGGACTGATCCACCCAGCCGCTACCGCTTTCGATAACGCAGTCGCAAGGGATATGGCAGCCGTCTTTAAGCACGACGAAGTCTCCCTCTTTCAGGTCGGCGATTTTAACTTCCTTTTCCTCGCCGCCGACCAGAACGACGGCGGTGTCCGGCGCAAGCCCGAGAAGTTTTTCAACCGAACCCATAGTTTTGTTTTTCGACTTCTCTTCGAGGAATTTCCCCACGGTGATGAGCGTTAAAATCATCGCCGCGCCCTCGAAATAGAGGTTGTCCATAAACTTCATCATCAGGTCGTGATCTCCGGTGAAATGCCCTATTCCTATCCGAACGACGGTGTAAACGCCGTAAACGAACGAAGCCGTCGCGCCCATAGCCACGAGCGAATCCATATTGGGATGCAACCCGAAAAGTTTTTTGAAACCGACTCTGAAATAATCGAAATTGACGATTATCACGGCGAGCGTGATCGCCGCCTGAACTATCGACGCGGGGAACATATACCGCATTTCCATAGCATTGAGAAACGGCGGAACGGGAATGCCGATCATCGGTCCCATCGAAATGTACATAAGCACGAGCATGAGCGGCACGGAAATGATAAGTCGCCTTTTTAAGGCATATTCTCTTTCTCTGCCGCGTTTGAGCGAAACGCCCTCTTTGATCTTGTAGCCCTCGCGGACGACGGCGGACATGATTTCAGCGGAAACGTCCTCGTTCATTTCAACCGAAAGCGCGCCCGTGATGAGATTGACCGTGCAACCGGTCACCCCTTCCACTGCCCTCACGCACCTTTCAACTCTTGCCGAACAGGCGGAACAAGTCATTCCGCTCACGGAAAACTGTTTTTTCATCCTTAAACTCCTTTTCAGCCACGAAAATCCGATATCAACACGCAAAAGCGAGCCTATAAGTCGATTATCGGCGTATTTTTATTTTTAAACCGCTTTGCCGACGCGGTGTTTACGGTCTTATTGCTTCGAAAATATAATTGTCAGCGTATGTTTCCGCTTTTTTTCTGTCCTCTTCGGAACGTATCGTCCAGCAGATAATCCGCCTGTTTTTTATCATTTTACCCTTCACCGGCAGATATTTCACGTTCATGTTTATAAAGTCCGGCTTGACGGTGAAATTGAAAAACGCCATACCGAGAAGTTTATCCGTAATCCACGAAAGTCCTTCATGCCTGTCCTTATCGACGAGTTGACCGCGGATGAACTGCGGGCGTTTTTTTCTGAACTCGCGGACTATGAACGGGTCGAACGACTGCACGACGAAATCGCCCTTGTAATTATCAAGCCTCTTTATCGTTTCATCGGCGATTATGCCTCTGTTTTTCTGAGATTTCAGTTCGATGACGATCGGCGTTCTGCCGCCCACGAAGGCGAGAAACTCGTCGAACGTGGGAATAATCTCGTCCGTGCCGGCAAGGCGCATCGCCCGGACTTCTTCAAAAGTTTTATCGCGGACGAAAGCGTCGACGCCGGTCATCCGACTAAGCGTATCGTCGTGAAAGCACACAAGCACGTTATCCTTGGTGAGTTGGATATCCATTTCGATGGGATACCCCTTTTCTATCGCGGCGGCGTATGCCTTCATACTGTTTTCCGGAATGCCGTTCTCAACAGAATGCAATCCTCTGTGCGCGACCGGCGAATTCAGAAGCCAGTGATCCTTTTCTATTCTGCATTTTCCCATAATGCCCTCTCTTTAAACGCGGGGTCCGAAGCGGACGAAAAGTTCGCTTTTCAGCCGTTATTATGCTTTTTCCGCCGTGATTATAAACCCGCACGCCATGTTTTGTCAATTATTTGAGAACAACGATTTTTTTACGCCCGTATTATTCACACAAAATCGGATATTAAAAACTTGATTTTTTTTATATTTGTATATATAATATACAGTGAATAATTATTGCGCGGCGCGCGGAACACATTTGAGGGATACAATGGCGATAACGACCAAGGACAACATACGGAACTTTTGCATAGTAGCGCATATCGATCACGGAAAATCCACCTTAGCGGACAGAATTATGGAATTAACCGGTCAGGTTGCCGAAAGAGATATGGAAAACCAACTTCTCGACTCTATGGACCTGGAGAGAGAACGCGGAATCACCATAAAACTCACGCCCGTGAGAATGGCTTACAAGGCGAAAAACGGAAAGGAATATATATTCAACCTTATCGACACCCCGGGACACGTTGACTTCACTTACGAAGTTTCGCGTTCGCTTGCCGCATGCGAAGGTGCTATTCTCATCGTCGACGCAACGCAGGGCATCGAAGCGCAGACGCTCGCGAACTGCTATCTCGCTCTCGATAACAATCTGGAAATAGTTCCCGTCATCAACAAAATCGACCTCGCTTCCGCCGACCCCGACGAAACGGCTAAGGAAATCGAGGACGTTATCGGACTCGACGGCTCGAACGCCCCGAGAATTTCCGCCAAAAACGGAATCAATATAGACCAGGTTCTCGAACAGATAGTGGAACTCATTCCGCCGCCGAAGGGCGACGACGACGCGCCGCTCAAAGCGCTCATCTTCGACAGTTATTACGACAACTTCAAGGGTGTTATCTGCTTCGTGAGAATTATGGACGGAACCGTTTCCGCGGGAACGAGAATCAAAACGTTCGCCGGCACGAAACAGTTCGACGTTACCGAAGTGGGAACGTTCAATCCGCAATTAAAGCCGAAAAAATCGCTCTCTGCGGGCGAAGTGGGTTACATCGCGGCGAGCATAAAAAGCATCGAGGACATCGCCGTGGGCGACACCATAACGGATGCGAACAACCCCGCTCCCGCCCCGCTCCACGGCTACAAAAAGGTTCAGCCGGTCGTATTCTCCGGTATCTACCCGCTCGACGGCTCGAAATTCAACGACCTTAAAGAAGCCCTTTTGAAACTCAAACTCAACGACGCCGCGCTCACATTCGAGCCGGATAATTCCGACGCGCTCGGCTTCGGTTTCCGTTGCGGATTTTTAGGGCTTCTGCATATGGAGATAATTCAGGAGAGAATCGAACGCGAATTCGACATAGATATAATCACGACCGCCCCGTCCGTTTCTTACCATATTTACAAAACGGACGGCGAAATGCTCGTTGTAGACAACCCCAGCAAATTCCCCGACGTTTCCTATATCGATTACGCCGAAGAGCCGATGATAACGGCAAACATCTTCACTCCGCCCGATTATGTCGGCGCGATAATGGACCTTTGCCAGGACAAGCGCGGAATTTTTACGGACATGACTTATCTCGACGCGAAGAGGGTGCGCCTTAACTACACTCTCCCGCTCAACGAAATAATCTTCGACTTTTTCGACGGGCTGAAAAGCCGCACGAGAGGTTACGCATCGTTCGACTACGAACTTTCGGGTTACCGCAAGAGCGACCTCGTGAAACTCGATATGCTCTTAAACGGCGAAATCTGCGACGCGCTCTCCATAATCGTGCATAAGGACAAAGCATACGCGAGAGGTCGCGCGCTTGCCGAAAGGCTTAAAGACGTTATTCCGCGCCAACTCTTCGAAATACCCATTCAGGCGGCTATCGGCGGAAAGGTAATTGCGAGAGAAACGGTCAAGGCTCTCCGCAAGGACGTTCTCGCCAAATGCTACGGCGGCGATATAACGAGAAAGAAGAAACTTCTCGAGAAACAGAAAGAAGGAAAGAAGAAGATGCGCCAACTCGGCTCGGTTGAAGTTCCGAGCGAAGCTTTTATGTCGATTCTGAAGATAGACAGCAGCGATAACAAGTAAAAAATATCGATTAATCGACTTATAGACCGATTTTTGAGGATTAATAATGCCCGGGATTTACGTTCACGTTCCGTTCTGCAAGAGCAAGTGCGCTTATTGCGACTTCGCCTCTTATCCGAAGGAACTTTCCAAATGCGATTTATATTTCGCCTGCCTTTACAAGGAAATGAAAGGCAGAAGCGAACTTTGCAAAGACTACGTTTTCGACACCGTATATTTCGGCGGAGGCACTCCGTCGTTCGTCGAACCGAAATATATCGAAGGCGCGATGCGCCAACTTAAAAATTACTACAAGATAACGGACGACGCCGAAATCACGATCGAAATGAATCCCGGAACGGTAGACGCGGAAAAGGTCGGCCGCTACGAAAAAATCGGTTTCAACCGTTTCAGCGTGGGGCTGCAGACGGCAAACGACGACCTTTTGCGCAACATAGGCAGAATCCACACAAAGCAGGATTTTATCGACGCGGCGAAACTGCTCGCCGGCAAAAATTTCAGCGTCGACGTGATGATCGGGCTTGCTAATCAGACCGAAAAGGACATTAAAGAAGCGATAGACCTTGCCGCCGGTTCGGGCGCGAAACATATTTCTTCCTACGCTCTTAAAGCCGAGGAAGGCACGCCTATGTACGGCAGATATCTGAACGGCGAACTGCCGAGCGAGGACGAAGTCGCCGATCAGTACGCGTTCGCCGTCGACTATCTCGAAAAACTCGGATATAAGCGATACGAAGTTTCGAACTTCTGCAAAGACGGATATTATTCCCGCCACAATCTCAACTACTGGAAGCGGGGCGAATATATCGGGTTCGGCGTTTCCGCGTCGTCGTTCATAGGCGAAAGGCGGTTCACCAACACCGAAAAAATAGACGAATACGTCGCTTGCATCATGCGCGACAAGGTTGCGGAAATATTCAGCGAGAACATCGAGGGCGACGAACGCGAATTCGAATTCATCATGCTCGGGCTGAGAACTGCGGCAGGGATTTCGTTTGCCGACTACAAAGCGCGTTTCGGGTTCGATTTTACCGAAAAATACGCTAAAAAAATTGCTTCCGTGAGAAAATATCTCGACGAAACCGGGGACGGAATCGCGATAAAGCCCGAATATCTTTTCGTTCAGAACGAGATAATCATTCATTTTATGGACTGAGCGGGCTGAAAAACTCTTGTTTTAAAAAAAACCGACCAAAGCACAACTCCGAAACAATAAAAGGATAAAATGGGAAACTTCGTACACTTACACGTTCATACGGAATACAGCATTCTGGACGGCGCGACGAAAATAGCCGTCGCGGCGAAAAAAGCCAAGGCTTTCGGCATGCCCGCGCTCGCCATAACCGACCACGGAAACATGTACGGCGCGGTGAACTTTTTCGACGCCTGCGAAAAAGAAGGCATCAAGGCGATCATCGGAACGGAATTTTACGTTTGCGACGATCTGACCGTAAAAAGCGGAAAAACCAAACTAAACCACCTCGTTCTGCTCTGCAAAAACGAAGAGGGTTACAAAAACATTTCGCTTTTAAACGCGATCGCTTTCCGCGACGGATTTTATTATAAACCGAGAATCGACCTGAAAACGCTCGAAGCGCACCACGAGGGCTTAATCTGCCTTTCGGCGTGCCTTGCGGGCGATATTCCGCAGGCGATTTTAAACAGAAATTTCGACGAAGCGGAAAGGCTCGTCGTTTGGTTCAAGAACCTTTTCGGGGAAGATTTTTACCTCGAAATGCAGAACCATATGCTCGAAGAGCAACTCGAAGTTAACAAATATCTGCGCATTTACGCAAAGAAATACGGGATAAAACTCGTCGCCACCAACGACGTGCATTATCTCGAGCGTTCGGACGCGGAATCGCAGGACGTTTTAATGTGCGTTCAGATGGGCGCGGATTACGACGACCCGAAAAGACTCCGCTTCCCCAACGACGAATTTTATCTTAAGTCTTACGACGAGATGGCGGCGCTCTTCCCCAACGACCCCGAGGCTCTGGAAACCACTCTCGAGATTGCCGACAAATGCAATTTCGGGTTCGTTTACGGGCATTATATGTTCCCGCATTACTACCCCGAAACGGGCGAAGACCCCAAAACGTATATCCGCGGACTCATCGACGCCGGCATAAAGAAAAAATACGGCGCGGAAACCAAAGAGATCCGCGACAGAATAGAAAGCGAACTCGCCGTCATCGAAAAGCAGGGCTTCATCGAATACTTCCTCATCGTGTGGGACTATATAAACGCGGCGAGAAACATGGGCATTTCGGTAGGCCCCGGGCGTGGTTCGGGCGCAGGCTCCATCGTCGCTTACCTTATCGGCATAACGAACATCGACCCGCTTAAATACGACCTTTACTTCGAGCGTTTCTTAAACCCCGAACGTGTTTCCGCGCCCGATTTCGACGTGGATTTCGAAGATAGCCGCCGCCAGGAAGTTATAGAATACGTCCGCCGGAAATACGGCTACGACAGAGTTTGTAAAATAGTCACTTTCGGCACGATGGCGGCTAAAAACGCGATAAAAGACGTAGCAAGAGTATTAAAAGTTTCTTATTCCGAGGCGGACAGAGTTACCAAAGCGATGCCGAACAAACTCGTGAGGAAGAACGCCAACGGCGACGAATTTGACCTGAAACGCCCGAATATCATCCTTAAAGTTTTCGGAAAATATCACCCGAAAGAGGGTGCGAAGGATTACGGCGTGGATTTCTCCGTTCCCGAACTCGTCAATATGTATAACGAATCGCCGGAAATAAAGCGGGTCGTGGACATCGCTGCCAAACTCGAAGATTCGCCGCGTCAGGCAAGCACGCACGCGTGCGGAGTTATCATCGGCGCGGACATTCTCGACAAACACATGCCGCTCGGCAGGAACGGCGATGATATCACAAGCCAATATACGGGCGTGGAACTCGAACACCTCGGATTCCTCAAAATGGACTTCCTGGGGCTTCGAAACCTTTCCGATATTAAAATGGCTATCGATTATATCAAACAGAACCACGGCGTGGAACTCGACTTCGACAAGTCGTCCTACGACGACCCGAAAGTTTTCGAACTGCTCGCCACGGGCAACACGAAAGCCATATTCCAGATAGAATCCGCGGGCTTCCAGAAGTTCATGAAAGAACTCCGCCCGTCCTGCATAGAAGATATAGTCGCGGCGGTTTCGCTTTACCGCCCCGGTCCTATGGATTCCATACCCAAATTCGTAAAATGTAAACATAACCCCGAACTGGTAACTTACGCGCATCCTCTGCTCGAACCCATTCTTAAACAGACTTACGGTTGCATAGTTTATCAGGAACAGGTTATGAAAATCGTTCAGGCTCTCGCAGGCTACACGCTCGGTCAGGCAGATATGGTCCGCCGGATGATGGGCAAAAAGAAAGTGGACGATATGATAAAGGAAGAAGTCATCTTCATTCACGGCAAGGAGGAAACCGTGGATAAACACGGTAAAGTTTCCACCGCGATAGACGGCTGCTTGAAGCGCGGCGTTCCCGAGGACGTGGCTCACGCCGTGTGGAACGAAATGAAAGACTTCGCCAAATACGCATTCAACAAATCGCACGCGGCGGCTTATTCGCTCGTGACCTATCAGACTGCTTATCTGAAATGTTATTACGAGGCGGAATTCCTCACGGCGGTTCTCAACAACAGAATAACCAACATCGACGAAATAAAGAACTACATCTCTTATGCAAAAGAAGAGGGAATCAAAGTTCTTCCCCCGGACATCAACGAGAGCGTGGGCTTTTTCAGCGTTAAAAACAACGAAATCCGTTACGGGCTCGCCGCCGTTAAAGGCATAGGGCTTGCGGCGATAGACTCCATAACCGCGGAACGCGAGAAAAACGGCAAATATCACTCCTTTGAAAACTTCGTTTCGAGATGCGAGAGCAAGGTTCTGAACAAGCGACTCGTGGAAAACCTTATCTACGCCGGCGCCTTCGACTGCTTCGGCAAAAAGCGTGCGCAACTCATCGCTATTTACGACGAACTCATCGACAGGGTTTTGATTATAGCCAAACAGCGCGAAAGCGCGCAGATGAGTCTGTTCGGCGATTTTCTCGCGGAAGACGTGAACTTCACCGTCAGTTATCCCGATATTCCGGAATACGACAACAAAACCAAACTTTCGCTCGAAAAGAACGTCACGGGAGTTTACGTTTCCGGGCATCCGCTCGACGGATTCAAATCCAATTTCGCGGACTGCACGTTCTCGACGGAAATGCTCGCGAACGTGGAAGAGGACGAGGACGGAAACAAAATTTTCACCGACGTGAAAAACGATATGCCCGTTTACTTCGGCGGAATCATCACCGCCACGGACAAAATAACCACAAAGTCCGGCTCGAACATGGCGTTCGTCACCGTCGAAGATTCTTACGGGGCTATCGAGTGCGTTTTCTTCCCGAAAACCTTTGAAAAGTTCAAGGATAAACTCGCGCCCGAGCAGGTCGTTAAAATCCGCGGAAGATTGCAACTGAAAGACGAGCGCGCGAGCGTTATCGCGGACTCGGTGACGAGCGTGAACGAGGCCGAAGCCGCCGAAGAAAAACAGGTAAAACAGACGAGAGATTTCCTCGGAATTATTCTTCACGACGACACGAAAGCCTTCAAAAACGAACTTATAGACATACTTTCCACTTATCCGGGCGATATAATAGTATGTTTTAAGATAGACGGGAAAAACTATAAAATGTCGCAGACGGTGAGAAATTGCAAAGGGCTTGTAAACGAACTTCTTTCGATCATCGACGAAAAAGACATCAAATTTTTCTCGGCGTAAATCGCCGCGGACAAAAGCGGCGGCGCGACCTGACAAAACAAAAACGCGACGTGAAAAAAT
>JALETB010000059.1 GCA_022781715.1 Clostridiales bacterium
GTTTCGGCTTTCGCTTCGCGCGAGAAAATACTCGAACTTTACAATCTTGCCGTTAAGGAGAAGTATAGGTTTTTCTCTTTCGGCGACGCTTGCCTGTTCTTATAAACGGCGCATCTCGGCGTTGCGGCTCGGTTACATACTGCTTGTATGCGCCCTCGCCGCGCCTTGACCTGCTTGTTTCTAGCCACAGGGGATTGCGTTCGAACCCGCCAAAACGCCGCAATTTCCGTGCTTTTTGTCAAATTCTCGCTTGAAGTACGTATAGTACGTCTGCGTTCGCCTTCGCCAAAATTCATCGAAAATATCGGCGTTTTGGTTGTCGACAAGTCTTGCCTTGCGTTTTTAGGCTAAGACAAGGCGCGTGAGCGCGTTAATACTGTATGTATAACACGCGAACGCAACAACGTATTAGTCAAAAACACAAGGTAAGACCGAGTTCGAATGCAATCCCCTATGGCTAAAAACAGGCATCTGCCTTAATAAAGGGCATCTGATTGAAATATTATGGAAAAATTTTACTTTGAAACGATAAAACAGGATAGCGAAACGGGCGCGAGAGCGGGTGTTTTTCACACTCCGCACGGCGACATCGAAACGCCGGTATATATGCCGGTTGGCACTCAGGCGACGGTCAAAGGCGTTTACCCGCGCGATTTAAAGGAAGCAGGCTCGCAGATTATCCTTGCCAACACCTATCATTTATATATGCGTCCGGGCGACGAAATCGTAAAAGCCGCCGGCGGACTTCATAAGTTTATGAACTGGGACAGACCTATTCTCACCGACAGCGGCGGGTTTCAGGTCTTTTCGCTTGCCAAACTCAACAACATCAAAGATGACGGCGTGACGTTCAGTTCCAACGTGGACGGCAGCAAGCATTTCATCACGCCCGAAAAAGCGATCGACATCGAAAATAATCTCGGCGCGGATATAATCATGGCGTTCGATCAGTGCAGCGAATACGGCGCGGACTACAAGTCGAGTTTAAAGGCGATGAAACGCACGCTTTCCTGGCTGGACAGATGTTATAATCACCACAAAAACGAAAATCAGGCGTTGTTCCCGATCGTTCAGGGCAACGTTTTTAAGGATCTGAGAGCGACGTCGCTAAAAGAAACCATTCCTTACGTGAAATACGGAATCGCGATAGGCGGGCTTTCGGTCGGCGAGCCGAAAGATATGATGTACGACGTGATGGATTCCATGCTTCCGGATTACCCCACGCACGTTCCGAGATATCTTATGGGCGTAGGCAGCCCGGATTGTCTTGTCGAGGGCGTTATGAGGGGTATCGATATGTTCGATTGCGTGCTTGCCACGCGTATCGCGAGAAACGGCACGGCTATGACCTCTCACGGCAAAATTGTTGTAAGAAACGGCAAGTATAAAGACGATTTCACCCCGCTCGACCCGGAATGCGATTGCTATTGCTGTAAAAATTACACAAAAGCGTATCTTCGTCATATGGTAAACGTAAACGAGATGATGGGCGGAATGCTTCTTAGTCTGCATAATATCACATACCTTCACAAACTCATGAAGGGCATACGAAACTCCATTCTCGGCGGATATTTCAAGGATTTCAGAAAAGAATTCTACAAAAAATACGAGAACAAGGATATCTGAAAAACGGCTTATTGTCGTCCGGATTCTGTTTTTTTCGCGGAAAAACAAAAGAATTGTGAAAAATGACAAAATTTTTCATTATTTATAAAAATAAACTTGATTTAATCGGTACAAACATATAAAATAAAAATCAGCCTGAAACATCGGCGGAAATTTGCAAAACAGGAGAATAAAAATGTTATTTAATTTACTTGCGGCTGAAGCGACGAGTACGGTTGAAAGCACGAGCGGCGGCAATGGCGGAGGCATGGGAGGCAGCACGGTGATGTATATCGTTCTCGGTGTGATCCTTGTCGCTTTTATAGTTATGAACGTCCTTTCCAACAAAAAGAGAAAGGCCCAGATGGAAGCCGAAAAAGAGAAGAGAAACGCAATCAAACCGGGATACAGGGTTATGACGATCGGCGGAATCGTAGGTACGGTCGTTGCCGTGGACGACGATGCGAACACTTTCGTTCTGCAAACCGGAACGGACGAAACGCCCAATTATATAAAATTCGATAAAGTGGCTATTTATAGTTCAGAAAATCCGGACGAGGCGACCGTCGAACAGGATTTCACCGTCGACGAAAAAACCGAAGCGGTTGAAGAAACGAAAAACGCCGCGGCAGACGAAAACGCTCAGCCCGAAGAAGTTCAGCCTGAAGAGAAAACCGAAAACGTCGAAACCGACGACGGCAACGAAAATAAAGAGTAATTTAAACAAAAACCTTCGCATAAGTATCGGCGAAGGTTTTTTGCTATTACCGATATGAAACTTTTTTTCACGCGAGCGGCAATGATAAAAATTTGACTTATAGTTCGTTAAAGTGTATAATAACGAATGGAATCCCTATTATGGCAGAATTTAAAAATGTCAAAAACGAAAGCGTTAACGCGGATTCTACTTATGATAAAAGAGGTGTAAGATAATGAGAAAAAATAAATCTATAGCGAATTTTATTGCGTTGACTATTTTGGTCGCTCTTTTCGGAACGATGGGTTGCTCGTCGCAAACAGAAG
>JALETB010000046.1 GCA_022781715.1 Clostridiales bacterium
GAGAATGATTTATAAAAACAAGAAAAAACTTGGGGTGGGCGAATGTCCGAATCCGTGAGAACGAACCCGTTTTGCCGAACTCGTCTCTCAGATTACGCCTATATTATACCCTTAAGTTATGTTGTGCGTTTGACGGCATAATATTTCTTTGGTGAAATATATTTCACTCAGTTTTTCCTTAGGGATTCCATTCGTCATCGCTAATTACCGAAAAGGCGTTTTGGCAAGATTCGTTTTATTCCGGGCCGGCATACCCACACGTTCGCAAAAAATCATCAAAAAATGCGCTCTTTTCGGTGCGAAGCATTTTTGCGGATGAGAAACCGACCGCATCGCGGCTCGTTTAGGCAAGGCAAACGCCCGAAGTTGTACTTTCCGTACTACGAGTGGCGATTAACGCCGCATAAATCGGTTTATCACCGCAAAAATAGTTAGTGATAACGAATGGAATCCCTAACAAGTTTTTTCTCCGCTTAAAAGCCCTCTTTCAGACGGACATTCTTTTAGTGATTACGAATGAAATTCTTACGGGTTTTCAGCCTTTTTCGTCCTTTTTATGTTTAACGTCGTCGGGCGATTTAAAAATCGACAACGAGATGAACGTGCTGGTTTTGCTGAACAGCGTGGAAACGATAATCATCGCTTCGATCGGCGCGCCTATGAAGAAAATCGGCCACAGGTTATAGGACAAAATCTGCAGATACGCCGCGACGATAAGCCCCCAGCAAATGAGCGAGAACAAAACGGTGTTCACCCATTTTATGTTGCCGTGCGCTTTGTTATATTTTGCGCAAAGGTAAGCCGAAACGGGGATCGCCCAGACAAAAACCTGCCAGAAAACGACCTTCTTTATAATAAGGAAAGCGACGTAAAGCGTTACGGCTATGGTGAAAACGGACAAAACCGAAAGGCAAAGCATAACTATGTCGTTCGATTGATTGGATGTCGGCTTTTTTTCGCGGTTAATCAGTTTGTCGGCCGCGTTTTCTCTTATGAGGTCGTCCACCGTTATGCCGAACAGATCCGCAACCGCGCCGAGCGCGACGATATCCGGAACGGACGAGCCGTTCTCCCATTTGGAAATGGTTTTGTCGGAATAGGCGATTTTCTCGCCGAGTTCCGATTGTTTCATTCCGCTTGCCACGCGCAATTCCTTAATGTTTTTGGATATGTTTGTTTCAATCTGATTCATCGTGACTGGATTGTATCACTAATCCCGGATTTTGTCAAGTCCGAATTCGGAACCGTTACCGGATAGACGAGCAAAAATTTCATTGCTCGTAAACTCTCGCTCTGAAATTACTGATCCAGAATTTAGTGTAATCGTAAAGTTTATCGGGCGTCGTCGCCGAAAGCCCTCTGCAATATTTAACGTATTCGCATAACAGTCCGTCGATGAAAACGTTTATTTCGAGTTCTATGTATTCGCGGTTTACGACGTTTTTGTCCTTGCAGCAGATTTCTAAAAACTTGTTGCTCGCAATGGTCACGAGTTTTTTCGCCGCGAACAGAAAATCGTTGGAATTGCACAAAAGTTTATAGTTTTCGTCGTTTTTCTTTATATAATCGAAGAACGAATCGGTGAAACTGTCGATGTCATGCGAACCGATAAGGAGCGCGTCGTCGAAAAACTTGTCGATAAGTTCGTTTTCGTAGTCCTCGGCAACGCTGTAAACGTCGTCGTAATGAGAATAAAAGGTCCCGCGGTTGATGTCCGCGCGCTTCACCAGTTCCGTAACGGATATTTTGTTTATCTCTTTTTTTTCGGAGAGCATCTCCGCGAACGTCGATTTTATCAGCGCGCGCGTTTTTATCGACGACCTGTTCACGTTTTTTGCTTTCATTTTGTCCTTTTTCGCACAATATATTCAACACTGTTAATATTTCAGCACTGTAGTTAAATCTGTGCTTTTCATTTTCTTTCGATTGCATTATACTCCTTTACGTAAAGAATGTCAACAGTGTTGAAGAAATTTTATACGGCGGTAGCAATGAGCGTAATTAACGTTGAACGTCTTACCAAAGATTACGGCTACGGGCGCGGCGTTTTCGACGTGAGTATTCACGTCGAAAAAGGCGAAGTGTTCGGATTCTTAGGTTCGAACGGCGCGGGTAATTCCACCACGATCCGTAATCTTATGGGATTTTCTCAGCCGGACGACGGCAAAGTCGAAATTTTCGGCGTTTTGGCGAGTTCGAACGCAATCACCTGTGGCTAACCATTTTCGGCATTTTTTTTTATTATATCACTTCTGCCGTGATTTTTCAAGGATATAAATAATTTTCTTACGATTTTTTCCGAAATCGTGTTTTTCCATAAAAACCGCGAAAGCGTATGCTTGCAAAACCCGCCGCGAAAGGCAATCGCCTTTCGCGGCGGGTTCGGTTGGGGTTTTTATCGGTTAATCAGTTACGACCGAATCGGGCTTTTCTGCTTCTACGTCCGCTTCGTTATCTTTGCCGCTGTGGGTGATGTAGTTTACGATTATGCCGACAGCCATCGCAAGCGCAAGAGCGGTAATCTGGATAAGCGCGCCGCCCGTAAGATTGTTCTTTCCGAAGTCGAGCGTTACGCCGCCGATTCCGATAACGAGTATCGCAGCGACGGGATAGAGGTTTCTGTGGTCGGAAAGGTCAACGTCTTTGAGCATCTGGAGACCGCTTACCGAGATGAAACCGTACATCGCGATGCACGCGCCGCCCATTACGCATTTGGGAAGCATGTTGATAA